>JBEGNG010000162.1:0-4548 GCA_041182645.1 Planctomycetota bacterium | reverse complement strand
CGGTGGAACGAGGATGGCTCGATCCCACAGTCGCTGCGTCCGGCTCCGCCACCGCCCGCGCTGCCGGACCCGGGCAAGCGTCGCGCGCCGGATGCGCCGCCCCAGCCCTGACGTCGTCGCGCCTTCCGTGCGCCGGTGCGCAACCCGTCAGCGCGCCATCGACCATGCATCGACGATGTCGAACGCGAGCGCAGCCGCGAGCCTGGCCGTGCGGCCATCGGCATCGAGCGCCGGCGAAAGCTCGGCGAGGTCCACCCCGCGAACCGGGCAGGACAGGATGCATCGCCGGATCGACTCGGCCGCCTCGGGACCGACGCCCAGCGGCGTGGGTGCGCTCACGCCCGGCGCGTAGGCCGCGGCGAAGCAATCGAGGTCGATCGTCAGGTGCACGCGATCGTGGCGGGACACCGCCGCGAGCGATGCATCGATGCGCTCGGGTGCCACGGCAGCCGGCCCCTTCCAGGCGTAGCCCTGCTCCTGCGCACGCACGAGCAGCGCCGAGGTGTTGCTCGCGCGCTGGATCCCGAGTGCGAGCGCCACGAACGGCGCGTTGGCCGCGGCGCACCAGGCATGCATCTGCGAGTAGCTCGTGCCGCTGTTGGGGCCCTCGGCGGGTACGGGTCGGTTGTCGAGGTGGGCATCGAGGTTCACGCTGGCGGTGACGCCGCCGATGGGCGCGACGCCGTCACGCGTCGAGAGCCCGAGCCAGTGCCCGAAGGCGACATCGTGGCCACCGCCGAGGACCAGCGTGCGGGCGCCCCGGGCCTGCGCCAGCGCGACCCGCCGCGCGAGTTCCTGCTGGGCGCCGAGCACGTCATCGCCCACGGCCACCACGTCACCGCCATCGGCGAGGACGATCGGTTGCGCGGGACACGGCAGGTTCGAACAGGCGCGCCGCAGCGCGGTGGGCCCTTCCGACGCACCGGCGCGGCCCTTGTTGCGACGCACACCAGCATCGACCGCATACCCGATGATGACGACGGTGCCGGCGGCGTCGGCCTGGCTCGACCAGTCCCACGGCTGGATCGCCTGGTGCCAACGCCGTGCGCGCGGATCGTCGCCGTCGTCGCGACCGGTCCAGGCATCCGCGGCCGCGGCACGCCAGCCGCTCACTTCTTCTCCTTGGAGCCGCCCAAGAGCCCATCGAGCGCCTTCCCGGCGCCGTCGATCACGGACTTGCCCGCGCCTTCCAGCGCCTTGCCGCCTTGTTCGCCGAGCTGGTTCATGAGTTCCTTGGCCATGCCCGCGCCATCGCCGAGCCCCGACAGCGCACCGTCGAGTGCCTTGATCGCACCGTCGGCCAGTTGCGATGCGCCCTTCTCGAGGACCGCAGCCACGACGTCGTCGAGGATGATCGTCATGAGCTGGTCGCCGAGATTGCCGGTCGGGTTGTCCGAGGACACGTCGCGCAGCACCAGTTCACCGAGCGTCACATCGAGTCCCGTCGGCACCTTGGCGACGTCGCCGCTGGCGATGAGCCGCACGTTGCGCAGCGTGAGCTGCCGGATCGTGACCTTGGTCCCGCCCTTGGCCGGCGGGGTGGGTTCCTTGGTCGCGTCAGCGCCGCCGCCCATCGCCTTCGAGGCGTTGTCGACGACCTGCTGCACGTTGATGATGCCGTCCTTCTTCTCGAGCCTGAGCACGAGGCCGTCGATGAGCATCGTCGGGATCACGATGTCCGACGAGAGCGCGTCGGTCGCGCCGGCCTCGATCTCGAGCCGCGACAGCGTCAGGCACGGCTCCGGCGAGAAGCCCGCGGGATTGCCGACCTGGAGCCCCTCGAGGCTCGTGCTCCGGCGAACGATCCCGATCGATGCGGACGACAGCGCCACGTCGACGCCGAGCAGGCGCGGCCCGACGGCACGCACGGCCGTCACCACGATCGAGTCGACGGCAAGCACCAGGCCGATGCCTGCGACGGCGAGAAGGACCACCAGGAGGATGCCCCAACGGACGACGCGTCGAACGGTCGAGATCATGGCGGGACGCTACCACGCCCCGGGCGTGGTGGCCGCCTATGATCGCCGTCCCATGAAGGACCCGGACCTCAACGATCCCCGCACCAAGGAAGCCATGGCGCACGTCAAGGCGCTGCTCGGCTTCATCGGCGACGACCCCGAGCGCGAGGGCCTCCTCGAGACCCCCAAGCGCGTCGTCAAGGCGATGCACGAGCACTTCCAGGGCTACTCGATGCGGCCCGAGGACGTGCTCTCGAAGACCTTCACCGAGATCGAGGGCTACGACCAGATGGTGCTGCTCTCGGACATCGACGTCCACAGCCACTGCGAGCACCACATGGTGCCCTTCATCGGCAAGGCCCACGTCGCCTACATCCCCGACGGCAAGGTCGTCGGCCTCTCGAAGCTCGCCAAGCTCGTCGAGATCTTCTCCAAGCGCCTGCAGGTGCAGGAGAAGCTCACCGCCCAGATCGCCAACGCGCTCGAGGAGCACCTCAAGCCGCGCGGCGTGGCCGTGGTCGTGCAGGCCCGCCACTTCTGCATGTGCTACCGCGGCGTGCACCAGCCCAGCGCCTGGACCACGACCAGCAAGCTCTTCGGCGAGTTCCTCGAGAGCGCCGCGACCCGCGCCGAGTTCCTCAAGCTGATCGAACTGCCCCGCCCCGACCGCTGACCGGCACGGCCCCGGGCGCCTCCGACGCCGTCGCGGGCCGCCCCGCACCCGTGACGCCGTCGCCATCCACCGAGGCCGGGCGTCGATAGCATCCTGCGCTCCATGAGCGACAGCCCCAAGAGAATGGACGACATCGTGGCGCTCTGCCGGCGCCGCGGCTTCATCTTCCAGTCCAGCGAGATCTACGGCGGGATCAACGGTTTCTGGGACTACGGCCCGCTCGGCACGGCGCTGAAGCGGAACCTGAAGAACGCCTGGTGGGGCGACGTCGTCGAGCGCGAACTGCTCGGGCCGGACGGGCAGCCCGTCGACATCGTCGGCGTCGACTGCACCATCATCATGAACCCGAAGGTCTGGCAGGCCTCGGGCCACGTCGGCGGCTTCAACGACCCCATGGTCGACTGCCGCGAATCGAAGCAGCGCTACCGCGCCGACCACCTCGCCGTGCTCGGCCGCATGGCGCCCGACGCACGGCTCTGGGCGTTCATCGAGGGCGACGACGATGCGCGCACGCGCGCGACCAAGGCGCTCTGCAAGTACGAGCGCATCGATGCGCCGGGTGCGGACCACGTGCTCCGACCGTTCACGGCGATCTCGGCCGACGAGCGGGCCCGCTGCCTCGGCCCTGCCGCGAGCGAACCCGGCTCGCTCACCGAGCCCCGCCAGTTCAACCTGATGTTCACGACCCATTGCGGCGCGATCCAGGACGACGACTCGCTGGCGTACCTGCGTCCCGAGACCGCGCAGGGCATCTTCGCGAACTTCTGGAACGTCGTCGACACCAGCCGCGTGAAGATGCCCTTCGGGATCGCGCAGATCGGCAAGGCCTTCCGCAACGAGGTCACGCCACGCAACTTCACGTTCCGCAGCCGTGAGTTCGAGCAGATGGAGATCGAGTTCTTCATCCATCCATCGACCGCCGTCGAGTGGTACCGCTGGTGGCGCGACTGGCGCTTCGGCTGGTGGCAGTCGATCGGCCTGACCAGCGCCAACCTGCAGCTGCGCGAGCACGACCGCGACGAACTCGCCCACTACGCCAAGAACGGCGCGGGAACGAGCGACATCGAGTACCGCTTCCCGTTCACCGCGCCCGGTTACGGCGAGCTCGAGGGCGTCGCGCACCGGTCCGACTTCGACCTGACGCAGCACGCCAACCACTGCGGCAAGGGCGAGAAGATGCGGTACTTCGACCAGGCCCGCAACGAGCGCTACTTCCCGCACGTCGTCGAGCCGAGCGCCGGCGCCGACCGCGGCACGCTGGCCCTGCTCTGCGAGGCGTACACGCCCGACCCCGCACGCCCCAGCGGCGTGGTGATGCGGTTCCACCCCCGCATGGCACCCATCAAGGCCGCCGTCTACCCGCTCACCGCCAAGGACGGCCTGCCGGAGATCGCCGAGCGTCTCTACCGCGACCTGCGCCGCAGGCACACGATCGAGTTCGACGAGAAGCAGTCGATCGGCAAGCGCTACGCGCGCATGGACGAGGCAGGCACCCCCTACTGCTTCACGATCGACGGCGACACCGCGTCCACGAACACCGTCACGGTCCGCCACCGCGACACGCTCCAGCAGGAACGCGTCGCCATCGACCAGGTCCCCGCCTGGCTCGACGAGCGCCTCGGGACGGCGTGAATCCAACGCCTGTCGGCGTGAGCCCGGTGGTCAAGCAACGCGTGAATCGGCGGTCAGCCGGGCGAGGCCGCCAAGCCCCCTCACTCCGGGTGCGCGGCTGCGTCGATGCAGAGGATCTGGAACGCTGCCTGTGCGGCCAGCAGCGCGGTGATCCCCGCGACATCGCGTGACGGGCAGACCTCGACCACGTCCGCGCCGGCCAGGCGGATCCCCGCCATGCGCCGCATCAGCATGAAGAGTTCGGCGGCACTGAAGCCTCCGCAGACCGGCGTCCCGGTGCCGGGA
>JBEGNG010000161.1:0-4570 GCA_041182645.1 Planctomycetota bacterium | reverse complement strand
GCCGAAGTAGCCGGTCCCGCGGCAGACCTCGCAGGCTTCCTCGCGGCCGTTCTTCGCGATGACCTTGCCGCTGGCCCGGGCGAGCTCGATGGTCTTGCCTGCAGGGAGGCCCAATCGCTTGGCTTGCTCCGCAGAGCAGGGCCCGACGACCTTGCAGGCCGGGCAGGGCACCCGGAGCAGCCGTTGGGCGACCACGGCCTTGATGCCGCGTGCCGCATCCCCGGGGCTGCCGACCGCCTTCACCCACTGGGAGAGCGCCATCTGCACGCCGTCGACCGGGATGCCCACGTACATGAGCACCTGGTTGCCGCTTGCGTCACTGATGACCTTCGCGGTGCCCGGCTCGGCGACGTCGGAGGCGAACACGACGTCGGGCCCGCGGCGGATGATCGAGCGGAGCGTGGTCGCGAAGTCCGACTGCGTGCCGCTGTCGAACTGCAGCTGGTCGACGCCGTCGAGGCGGAGGTCCACGCTGCGCTCGAGCGTCTTCACGCTGCTGGTGAACGCATCGTGCCGGCCGAGCATGGCGTACGCCATGGTGGTCAGTCCGAATCCGCTGGGCGCGCAGAGCAGGATGATCCCCTCGCGGCCGGGCAGGTCGCGCGTCGGCTCCAGGAGCGCGAGTTGCGGCTTCGCGATGCCCAGGTCCGCGAAGTCGCGCTTGAGCTGCTCGTCCCGGTTGAAGTCGATGCGCATCGACTGCCCGGAGGTCGAGCCGAGGGTGGTGACGGTGAGTTCCTTCGAGCCGAGGCTGGTCTGGACCGACACCTTGCCCACCTGGCGGCGCCGGCGCTCGTTCACCTCGAGGCCCGCGTGCTTCTTGATGTAGTCCATCACCTTGCCGCCGAGCTCGGCCGTCAGCGCCTCGCGCTTGACCGGCATGGCGTCGACGACGTCCACGACGCCCACGCTGCCCTGGAGCGACTGCACCTGCGTGCGGCTCGCGCGGGCCGCGATCGCCTCGCCCAGCACGCGCTCGGCGGCCTGGTGGACCTCGAGCATGGGGTCATCCTTGCCCGGCACCTTGGCCTTCTCGCCCCGGCCCACGAGGAACACGAGGTTCGCGGCGGCCGCATTCTTCTGTGCCTTGCGCTCCTCGGCCTTCTGCTTGAGGTTCGAGAGCATCGAGAGCCTGAACTGCTTGCCCGCAGGCACCTGCTTGTCGCGCCACTTCCAATAGCCCACGAGGATGCCGGCCTCGACGAGCAGCGTCACGAGCCATCCCGCGAAGGGCACCAGCAGCCCGATCGCCACGGCGACGATGCCGCCGGCCAGCAGCGCGGAGTTGATCCATCCGTAGCCGCCCTTGTTGAGGTTGTAGGCGGTGGCGTCCTTCTCGATCTTCGACGAGATCACCCAGGCGTAGGGCGCGTAGGCGGCCAGCGTCAGCACGGGCGTGACCGGGTTCAGGAGGATCGCCGAGTCGCCGACGGCCAGGAGGGCGGGAAGCGTGGTGGTGAGGCTCATCGTGGGTCTCGGTGCTGGCTCAGCGGATGCCCTTCAGGCGCATCTTGAGCTCTTCGGGCTTCGGGGTCGCCTGCAGGGCGACGTTCTGGTGCACGTATTCCTTCTCGACCAGGCCGACGAGGCTGCTGGTGAAGTCGAGCATGCCCTCGTGGTGGCTGTTCTTGATGATCTCGAGCAGCTCGCCCTCGCGCGCCTCGAGGATGTACTTCTGGACCCCCGGCGTGTTGATGAGGATCTCGATCGCGGGGATGCGGCCGATGTTGGCGTGCAGCGTCGGCAGCAGCTTCTGGTAGATGATCGCACGCAGGTTGTACGCCATCAGCTTGCGGATCTGGTCGCGCTCCTGCTCGGGGAAGAGGTCGTAGATGCGGCCGAAGGTCTGCCAGGCGCTGGAGGCGTGGATCGTCCCGAACACGAGGTGGCCCGTCTCGGCGGCGCGGATGGCGGCCTCGAAGGTCTCGTAGTCGCGCATTTCGCCGACGAGCACGACGTCGGGGTTCTCGCGCACGAGTGCACGCAGCGCGTCGTTGAAGTTCGTGCAGTCGATCCCGATCTCGCGCTGGTTGATCGTGGCCTTCTTGTCCTCGAAGATGTACTCGATCGGATCCTCGATCGTGATGATGTGCACCTTCTTGCGCTCGTTGACGTAGTCGAGCATGCTGGCGATGCTCGTGCTCTTGCCGGAGCCGGTCACGCCGCTGAAGAGGATCAGGCCCTGCGCGGCCATGGCGACGTCGCCGAGCGAGGGCGGCAGGAAGAGGTCCTCGAACTTCTTGATGTTGCTCGTGATGAGGCGCGCCGCGAGGGCCGGCTTGCCGCGGGCCATGAACATGTTGACGCGGAACCGGCGGCCCTTCTCGAAGTCGTACGCGAAGTCGATCGAGCCCATGCGCTCGAAGTGGTTCAGCTGGTTCGGGTCGAGCACGTCCTTGGCGACCTGGAACATCAGGTCCTCGGTGCAGGGCGGGGTGGCCAGGTCCTTGAGCGCGCCGCGGTGGCGGATGCGCGGGGGCAGGCCCGTCTTGACGATCAGGTCGCTCCCCTCGAGCTGCACGATCGAGGCCATCCAGCTCAGCCAGGCCTTCTTGCCCTCGCCGGCGGTGGTGCCGCGGTTCTTGGTGTTGACGGGGACGAGCAGTTCGTTTCGCGAGATGGACACGGCATCGCTCCGGGGTCGTGGGGGCGCCTCTGGGCAGGTCGGGGAGGGTAACACAGGATTCGCACGATGCCGCGGCTGGGTTGCGCCATCGTCCGTCGCGGGCCCGATTGACAGCCGCGCCCGCGGTGGCGATATTCCGGCATGGAAGGCAAGATCATCCAGGACGGCATCACCTTCGACGATGTCCTCCTGATCCCCCGCGCGAGTTCCGTCACCCCCGACCGCGCCGACACGTCCACCCAGCTCACGCGCTCGATCAGGCTGAACATCCCGCTGGTCTCGGCGCCGATGGACACGGTCACCGAGGGCGCGATGGCGCGCGCGCTCGCCCAGGAGGGCGGCATCGGCTTCATCCACAAGAACATGCCGGTCGCGGCCCAGGCGCGCGAGGTCGCCAAGGTCAAGCGCAGCGAGAACGGCGTCATCACCGACCCCGTCACGCTCGGCGCAGGCGACACGGTGGAGCGCGCCATGGCGCTCATGAAGGAGCAGGGCGTCAGCGGGTTCCCGGTGGTCGATGGTGCCGGCAAGCCGGTGGGCATCGTCACGCGGCGCGACATGAAGTTCATCGCCGGTGCGCCGGGCGTCACGAAGGTGAGCGAGATCATGAGCTCGACGCTCGTGACTGCGCGGCACGACGTTGGCCTGGAGGAAGCCGGGCGGATGATGACCAAGGCCCGGGTCGAGAAGCTGCTGCTCCTGCACGCCGACGGCCGTCTGGCCGGCCTCGTGACCATGCGCGACATCGACAACACGCGTCGCTTCCCCAACGCCTCGCGCGATGCTCGCGGCCGGCTGCGGGTCGGTGCGGCGGTCGGCGTGAACCAGCTCGACCGGGTCGAGGCGCTCATGGCCGCCGGCGTGGACGTGATCGGCATCGACACCGCGCACGGCCACAGCGCCAACGTGATCGAGACGGTGCGGCAGGTCAAGAAGCGCTTCGACATCCCGGTGGTCGCCGGCAACGTCGGAACGGCCGATGCCGCCAAGGCACTCATCGATGCGGGGGCCGACGCCGTGAAGGTCGGCATCGGGCCCGGTTCGATCTGCACCACCCGCGTGGTGACCGGCGTGGGCATGCCGCAGATCACCGCGGTGATGAACGCGGTCTCGGCCGCATCCTCGGCCGGCATCCCGGTGATCGCCGACGGCGGCATCCGGCAGTCGGGCGACATCGCGAAGGCCCTTGCCGCCGGTGCGCACTGCGTCATGCTCGGCGGGCTCTTCGCCGGACTCGACGAGAGTCCGGGTGAGCAGGTGCTCCACCGCGGCCGCCGCTTCAAGACCTACCGCGGCATGGGCAGCGAGGGTGCGATGGCCGCAGGCAGCGCCGATCGGTACGCGCAGGGGGGCAGCACCAAGTTCGTACCCGAGGGCGTCGAAGGCATGGTGCCGTACCGCGGTCCGCTGTCGGAGTTCGTCTTCCAGATGGTCGGTGGTCTCCGCTCGGCGATGGGCTACTGCGGCTGCGCGAACCTCGACGAGTTCAGGCGCGATGCACGCTTCGTGCGGATCTCGGCGGCGACGGTGGTCGAGAACCACCCGCACAGCATCCAGATCACGCGCGAGGCCCCCAACTACTCCCGCGGGGCGGTGGACGGGGGCTGAACGGGGTACGATCGATCGGGCAACGCAGGTTGCCGTGGGCCGGTGTGGCGGAACTGGCAGACGCGACGGATTCAAAATCCGTTTCCCCCTAAAGGAGTGCAGGTTCGATTCCTGTCACCGGCATTGCGGCCCGGCCATCGCGCCGGGCCGCCGTCGTGATGGGCGCACCTCGGTCGCCGCCTCCCCGCCACGCCGCGTGCGCGCCTCGCCTACCGTGCCTGCATGCGCCTTCCTGCACTGCTGTGCCTGCTCGCCGCGGCCTGCGGCGACGCGATGCCCGCGGACCGTCCCGTCATGCCGACCGTGCCGGCGCAGGCCGTCAAGGCGCCCGCACCA
>JBEGNG010000160.1:0-5227 GCA_041182645.1 Planctomycetota bacterium | reverse complement strand
ATGGCCTCGCGCTCGGTTGGGCATGTCACGCCGCGCCGTGCGCGGCGGGCGGATCACTTCGCGGGAATCGTCAGGCTCTGGCCGGCCTTCAGGGCGCCGTCCGAACCGATCGAGTTGGCTTCGCGGATGCGATCCACGTTGGCCTTGGTGGCGGTGCCGTACTCGGCCTTGGCGATCTTCCACAGCGTGTCGCCGTTCTTGACCGTGTAGCGGCGGCCGGTGGTGCCGGTCGACTTGCTTCCACCCTTCTTGGCCGGGGGCGTCGAGGCGCGGGTACCGCCACGCGACTTGCTCGCCGCGGCGACCTGCTCGCCCGCAGGCAGGCGGTCTGCGGCGGGGAGCTGGAGCACGGTGCCGACCTTCAGGTTGTTGGGATTGACGCCGGGGTTGGCGGCCTGGATCGCAGTCCAGGCGGTCTCCTTGCCGTACGTCCTCTTCGCAATGCCACCGAGGGTGTCGCCGGCAGCGACGGTGTAGGTCGTGGTCGCCGGGGCAACCGCAGCAGGCTCCGGAAGCACGACCGGACCAGAACCGGTCGCAGCAGGCGCCGGGGTGCCGGGACCGGTCAGACCGGTCGCAGCGGGTGCATCGGAGTTGACCAGCGCAGGCTCGACCGCCGGCTGGCTGAAGATGTCGATCTCGGTGCCGGCGGTCTCCGGGAATGCCGGGTCGGTCGGGGTCTGGGTGCCCAGACCGCCATCAGCGGTCAGGCCGCCACTCGACAGGTCACCCGAGGGAGCCGACGAGGGGCTGGTGAGGGTGAAGTAGATGCCGGTTCCGACAAAGAGAACCAGCAGGAAAGCCAACGCAATCTTCGTACCACGGGCCATGACAATGCTCCTTCCGTGAAGCGGTGTGTCTGGGAATATCGGCAGCGTCCTGCTGCCAGCCTCACATATTATTGAACATTCTTCGGGCGCGCCACATAGCAGAGCGGCGCGGCGATCAGGACCGAGCTGGCCGTACCGGCAATCAGGCCCACCAGGAAGGTGTAGGCGAACGGCCGGATGCCGGTCCCCCCGAGCCAGAACAGGATCAGGGCCGTGGCCAGGGTCGCGCCGCCGGTGAGCACGGTGCGGCTGAAGGTCTGGTTGATGGCGTCGTTGACCATGTCGCGGGTGGCGAACTCGGCCTTGCCCTTGTTCTCGCGGATGCGGTCCAGGATCACGATGGTGTCGTTCAGCGAGTAGCCGATGATCGTGAGCAGGCCGGAGATGACGTTGAGGTCGATCCGGAACCCCTCGATCAGGGTCGACGCGCCGAAGCCCGTGCCTTCCGTGCGGATGCTGAATGCGAGCGCACCGAGGCAGACGCACACGTTGAACGACACGGCGACGATCGTCGCCATGCTGTACCGCAGGCTGCCGAAGCGCAGCCAGATGTAGAGCAGCATGCCGATCATGCTGAGGACGACCGCGACCACCGCGCTGGCGGCGAGGTTCTCCGCGACCTTCGGCGAGAAGCTGCTGACCTGCTCGAGGCTCAGCTTCTGCGTCAGGGCCGCGTCCACGAGCTTCCACTCGGGCTGCGCGACCACGCGGTCCCAGGTGGCGGCGTCGACCTTCGAGAGCAGCGCCTTCGGGTCGACCGCAAGCAGCACGATCGACGAGTAGCCACCGGCGGGGTTGCCGGGCTGCGCCATGTCGAGGCCGATGAGCTCGGTCTCGCGCGAGGAGATCGGCCCGAAGTCGGGCTGCGAGCGCATGCGGCCCAGGCGGGCCTGGGCGTCCGCCAGCGTGATCGGCGGGGTGATCCCCTCGATCAGCACGGCCACGCCGCCCGCGAACTCACGCACCGACTCGGCGCGCCCGTCGCGACCGATGACGGCACCGAGCGTGTCGGCGTTCACCGGTCGCGTCTGCATCGCCGCCGCATCGGTGCCGGCACCCTTGAACGTCAAGGGCAGCGTGACCTCGATGTCCTTGGCGAAGGCGTTGGCCACGGCATCGACCACCGGCTCGGTGGCGGTGTCGTCGCCCGCGAAGTCGGCCGGGTTCGCGACCTTGATCTGGAAGGACGACGCCTTCCCGTCGGCGGTCGCATCCCCCACCGTCAGCACGCTTGCGTTGCGCAGTTCCGCCACGGCGGCGGACGCACCGGCGGCCTCGCCGATCGCGCGGATGCGCTGCTCGACCTCGGCGCGGGCCATGGCCAGCCGGCCATCCGGCGCGGACGACTCGCCCTGCGCGGCGGGTCGGGTGACCAGCGTCATCGTCATGCCGCCGCGGAACTCGGTGTCGAGCATCTCGCGGCCGGTCGAGAACGTGGCAACGATGCTCGCCACGGCGAGCACGATGCAGCCCACCCAGAGCACGCCGCGCTTGCCGATCCAGTCGATGTTCGGGCGCAGCGCCGAGGCGATGCCGGGGAAGATGGTCGTGATGAACGGCAGGCGCGTGCGGTGCAGCACGTTCGTCCAGACGTCGAGCATCACGCGGGTGCAGACGATCGCCGTGAAGAGCGTGGTGATGACGCCGATGGCCATCGTGAGCGCGAAGCCCTTCACTTCCGTCGCGGCGACCTTGTAGAGCACCACGCACACGATGAGGTTGGTGATGTTGCCGTCGACGATCGCGCTGAACGCGCGCTTGTAGGCGATGTCGACCGCATCGCGCAGGCGTTCCTTGTGCTCGGCCATCTCCTCGCGCAGGCGCTCGAAGATGAGCACGTTGGCGTCGACCGCCATCGCGATCGAGAGCGCCACGCCCGCCAGACCGGGGAGCGTGAACGCGCCGTCGATGGCCGCCATGGTGCCGAACAGGAAGAGCGCGTTGAGGGCCAGGGCGATCACGGCGATCACGCCGCCGCCGAGGTACCAGGCGATCATGATGACCGCCGTCGCGGCGGACGAGAGCAGGAGCGCCTCGAAGCCGCGGGCGAGGTTGTCCTTGCCGAGCGCGGGGCCGAGGATGCTCACGGAGACGGGCTCGGGCTTGAGCTTGGCTTCCAGTTCCCCACCCTCGAGCACGCGGATCAGGTAGGTGATGTCCTCGTTGGAGAAGTTGCCCGTGATGCGGCCGGAGCCGTTGATCTGCGACTGGAGCGTGGGGGCGGTGTAGAGCTCCCCGTCGAGCACGATGCCCATGGGGCGCTGCAGGTTGGCGCCGGTCAGGCGGCCCATCGCGATGCCGCCCTGCTGGTCGAGCTGGAACGCGACGCACGGACGGCCGAACTCGTCGGCATCGCGCCGGGCGCTCTTCATCGACCACACCTGGCCCGGCGCGTGCGTCATGCTCATCGCGTCGGTGTCGTAGAGCAGCACGTACACCTGGCCCTCGTGCAGCGCGGCGACCATGTCGCGGCCGCGGAAGAAGGTGGCCGGGTCGGCGAGCAGCGACTCGAGCTGGCGCGGATCCTCGTACCACTGCTTCAGGTCGTTCAGGCGGTACCAGCTGGCGACCACGCTGTCGGTGCCGTCCGGACCGCGCTCGGTGAGCTGCGTCTGCAGCTCGCCCACGTTCACGCCCTGCGGGTTCGCGGCGCTCACCGGGATGTGGAACTCGAGCACGCCGGCGGCGCGCAGCAGGCGCTTGAGGTCCTCGGGATCCTCGTAGCCGGTCATCGCCGACGCATAGGCGTCGTACTCCTTGACCAGCGCATCGAGTTCGCCGGCGTACTCGGGGCACTGCTTGGCGATGGCCTCGAGCTCGCGCTCGCGCGGGCTGGGACCGTAGACCGGGTTGCCGGCCTCGTCGAAGAGGGCCTTGCCCTTGTCGTCGCGCAGGCGATCACCCTTGGTCGAGAGCTGGAACGCGCGCTTCAGGCGCGACTCGTTCACGCTCGACGCCAGGAGCGCTTCGCGCGCCTTGCGCTCGGCCAGTTCGGCCGAGGCGATGCGTTCCTCGATCGGGGCGAGCGTGGCGGCGTCGGCGGCCTGCTCGAGCGCGGCCTGGTAGGCGGCGCGGGCCTCGATGGCCTGGTCGTGGGACGACTGGAGCTGGGCGAGCAGGGCGGCGCGGCTGCCGGCGGCCGGCGCGGCACCGTCCTTCGGAGCTGGCACGAGCGACGCGGCGTTGCGCTCCTGCAGCGCGCGGTCGAGTTCGCGCGCCGTGAGCTGCATGCGGCCGGCCACCTCGGCCAGGCGGACGCGGAAGGCATCCTGCAGGGCCTTGCCCTCTTCCGAGGGCAGCGGCATGACGATCTCGATGCGGTCGCGCCCCTGCGGGGTCATGCTGATGTCAAGCACGCCCTGCGGGTTCACGCGGCGCTTGAGTGCATCGATCACCTGCGTGAGGACCGACGTCGAATCGACGCCCTCGGGCATCTCGACGGCGTAGACGAGGCTGACCCCGCCGCGCAGGTCCTTGCCCAGACGGATCTTCTCCTTGGGCGGCCACACGGCGAGCGCCGCGAGGACTGCAAGGACAGCGATGAGGATGATCTTCGTGGTCAGCTTGTTCATGTGTGGTCCCGCGCCGATCAGTCGGCGCTCTTGGCCTTCTCGAGGATGTCGCTCACGGCGCTTCGCGCGAAGGTGAGCTTCGTGCCCGACGACTCATCGACGCGCAGCGTGACCTGGTCGCTCTTGACCTCGGTCACGACGCCGATGATGCCGCCGATGGTCTGCACGCGGTCCTTGTTGGCGATCGAGGCGAGCATCGCCTCGCGCTTCTTGCGCTCCTTGCGGCCGGTGATCATGGGCAGCACGAGGATGACGAGCATCATCGGGATGAGGATCCAGAAGAACCCGCCCGGGTCCTGGGGTGCGGCCGCCGGGGCGGCGCCACCGGCCGGGGCGGACCCCTGGGCGGCGACTGGTGCGGGAGCGGGCTGGCCCGGAAGAGGCGGTGCCTGCAGGATGGCGGCGGCGATGAAGTCAGTCATGGTCGGTGTCGATCTGGTCGGACGCCGCCAGGCAGGGCCATCGCGCGAGGAAGGCGTTCCACGCGTCCTGGGCGATGGCCTGGCGGATCTCCATCATAAGGGTTTGGAAGTGATGGATGTTGTGGAGGCTCGCGAGCGTCGGACCGAGCATCTCGCCGGCCATGAAGAGGTGCCGCAGGTACCCGCGCGAGAACCCGCCGGCGCAGGCCTCGCAGGTGCATCCGGGCTCGATGGGCCGGTGGTCCTCGGCGTGGCAGGCGTTGCGCAGCCGGAGCTGGCCCGCACGCGTGAAGACGTTGGCGTTGCGTCCGTTCCTGGTCGGCAGGACGCAGTCGAACATGTCGACGCCGCTCTCGACCGCCGCGACGATGTCGCGCTCGTAGCCGACCCCCATGAGGTAGCG
>JBEGNG010000159.1:0-6942 GCA_041182645.1 Planctomycetota bacterium | reverse complement strand
AGACCCTTGACGGCACGGGCGTTTTCTGTATCCTCCTCGATCCTCCACTGCCCGAGCGCTGGGTGCGCCGCGGGCCGTGGATGGATCAAGGAAACGAGCCTCATCATGCCCCGCCAGACCTACCACGCGAAGCCCGGCCAAGTCCCCGCCACGTGGCGTCACATCGACGCCGACGGCAAGGTGCTCGGCCGCCTCGCCACCGAAGTCGCCACCATGCTCATGGGCAAGAACAAGCCCGAGTACACGCCCAACGTCCTGTGCGGCGACTGCGTCATCATCACCAACGCTTCGAAGGTCGTGCTCACGGGCAAGAAGGCCGACCAGAAGACCCTCCGCAAGTGGAGCGGCTACCCGGGCGGCCTGAAGGTCCGCACCTACGCCGACCTGCAGGAGAACGACCCGTCGCGCATGGTGACCGAAGCCGTCATCCGCATGCTGCCGCGCGGCCGCCTCGGTCGCCGCATCCAGCGCAACCTCCGCGTGTTCGCCGGCGCCGAGCACACCCACCAGGCCCAGCAGCCCGTCGCGGCAAGCTGATCCCGGACCGACCATCGAACGACCCGACGACCACAAAGGACTGAACACGAATGACCACCGAAACGATCGCCCCGAAGAAGGCCTACGCCACCCGCAGCGCTGACGCGCAGGGCTGGTACTGGGGCACCGGCCGCCGCAAGACCGCCGTCGCGCGCGTGCGCGTGAAGGCCGGCAACGGCGAATTCATGGTGAACGAACGCCCGATGGAGGAGTTCTTCGTCGAGGACCGCGATCGCAAGGCGATCCTGAACGTGCTCGACAAGACCGCCCAGAAGGGCAAGATCAACATCCGCGTCACCTGCTCCGGTGGCGGCTTCACCGGCCAGGCCGGTGCCGTCATCATGGGCCTCGGCCGCGCGCTGCTCTGCTACGACGCCAACCTCGAGAGCATGCTCCGCGAGCACGGCTTCCTCACCCGCGACGCGCGTGAGGTCGAGCGCAAGAAGCCCGGCCAGGCCGGCGCCCGTCGCCGCTTCCAGTTCTCGAAGCGCTGATCGAGTCCCGCCCTGCGGGCAACCAGGATTTCCCACGACGCCGCCGCAAGGCGGCGTTGTGCGTTCATGGGCAACCGATCCTCTGCGTGGCGGCTGCTGGCCCGGATCCCACGGCGAGCCGGTGCATCCGCAGCGGTTGCTTCACGCCCTGCGTGATGCTCTCCAGGCGAGGCGCGCTTCGTCGGCCGCGTCCGCCAGGCGCACCTGCATCGCCTGGCGCGACGTGCGCGCGCGCGCCGCCAGGTCATCGACCGAACCGGGCCGATCGCCATCCCATCCGTGACGGTCCGTCAGCAGCCGAAGCACCTCCCCGCCGACCAGTCGAGCGCCGGCCCGTTGCCCGCACCCCGCATCGACCACGCCGATCCAACCGCATGCGCGCATGACGGCGTCGCCGATGGGCACGGGGCCTGCATGCACGGCCGGTGCACGGCCCGCAGCGGTGACGGAGGGCTGGCGCGTGAGTTGGTGTTCGAAGGCCAGCTGGGCGATGCGATCGAGCCGCAGCCGACCCGGCGCGACGCTCGACAGATCCACCTGGAACGCTGCACCCACGACGCACGCTTGCGCGAGTTCGACGGCCACGCGAAGGGGCTCGGCGGGCAGCACGATCACGGGGGCGTTGAGCATGGCGGCGAGCCGCTGGAGGAGGCTCGGCGTGTGCCAAGCCACCACCGTCCGCAGCAGCATGGCGGCCCATCGTGCGTCGACCTCGGCGCGCTCGACCGCTCCCGGACGAGCGGGCCCCACCACGCCGGCCCGCGCACGCCAGAGCAGGTACCGCATCGCCGCAAGCGCCGGGAAGTCGCGGCCAGCCGTGGCATCACGATGCGTGCAGGCACAGGCCGCGTCCGTGGGTGCTGCATGGTCAAGGCCCTTCGACAGCCACGGCGCAGCGAGCAGCACGCTCGCCGCCTCCGGATGCACGAACGTCGGCAGCGCAGGAACGTGCGGCAGGGTCCGAGCGAGCATGGCTGCCCGGTCCGCGACGACCCGCCGCGAGGTGTGCGCGGCACTGAGCCCGGCCGATGCCGCGATCATCGCGACGGGAATGCCCCGGGCAGCGCAGCGCGCGAACCACCCATCGGGCTTCGCCGCCCTGCGGTGCTGGGCGCCCATGGACTGGCAGATCAGGCGCACGGCTTCCGGCGTGATCCCGTGCCGCTCCGCAACGGCACGCTGCGCCTGGGCAAGCGATGCGGCATGGGTGCGCTCACGCGCAACGGCATCAACGACCTTCGCGCGCTCGGCCGGCGCGAGGCGCCGGAACTTGCCTGCCCGCGCGACGATCCTCGCATGGTGCAGCTGGACACCCTCCGCCACGGAGTCGAGGACGCCCAGCGACGGTTCGTCGCCGCCGAGGTCGAACCACTCGAGCGCCAGCCCGAATCGGCGCCAACGACGCAGCGTGCGTTCGCTGACCGACCACCGCGTCGCGAGCTCGGCGATGGTCGTGGCCGGGCCCGTCGTGCCGTCGGGCCGCCGAGGCGCGCGCCGACTCGCCTCGAGCGCGAACGTGCACAGGTCCGCACGGATCGACGAGCCCGGCACGAGATCATCGAGCCCACGATCGACCCGGAAACCGGTCACGCGGAACGCGACGAACGACATCGGATACGCCTGGTCGGGATCGATCTCACCGGCGAGGGCAACGGCCTGCGCGACCTGCTTGCGCATCGTCGCCGCGGGGGCGAACGCGAGCTGCCGGGCCAGGTCGGCCATGGCATCCGTCAGGTAGGCCACCGCGGCAGCCATGGTGGGTTCACTCGCCCGAGTGCGGCGACGCCGCCGCTGCCCGTGGCGCCGACGCGGCCCGCTGGCCGGGCGCGATCGACATCGAACCCTCGTGCACGCGCGGCAGGCGCGCACTCAATCCGCACAGGATTTCGTAGGGTTTGCGACCCGCGACGCGGGCGACCTCGAGTGGGTGCGTCGCCTGCGAGCGATCGGTGCCCAGCAACTCCACCGGTGCCCCGTAGAGCTCCTGCGGCGACCCCCAACTGCCGACGATGCTGCCGGCGTCGACCGTCACCTGGTCCATGTTCACCGCACCCACGACCGGGACGGTGTGCCAGCTGCCGCGCGCGAGGATCCGAACCGACTGGTGGAGACCGGGTGTCGGCGATGGATAGCCGTCGGCGTAGCCCACCGGCAGGAGCGCAATGACCGTGTCGTGCGGCGAGCACCAGGTGCTGCCGTAGCCGACCGGCGTGCCGGCCGGGACGCGCTTGGCCTGCACGACGGTCGTGGTCCAGCGCACCACCGACTCGAGCGCATCGCCCGGTGCGAAGGCGCCGCACTCGTCGTCGACCAGGCCGGTCCAGGCGAGGCCCACCCGGATCATGCCGCGGTGGGACGCGGGATCACGCACGGCCGCGTGGCTGCTGGCGGCATGGACGAGCAGGCCCTTGGGCAACCATGCCGAACAGCGGGACAGCCACTCGTCGAGGCACCGCAGCTGGGCATCCGTCGCCGCCGCGCTGCCGCTCGAGACCAGGTGCGTGAACACGCCCGCGAGCTCGAGTTCGCGGCTGGCGTGCACGAGCCGCGCGAGTTCCTGGGCCTCGGCCGGCCGCGCACCACCGCGCGTCATGCCGGTATCGAGCTCGATGTGGACGGGCACGCGGAGCCTGATGCCCGATTCCCGGATCGACGACACGAGCGCACGCGCCTGCTCGGCATCGTGGATCGTCAGGTGCACCTGCCCCGCGATGAACTGCGGCCGCGCCGCATCGTCGGGATCGATGCCGTGGACCGGCATCAGCACGAGCACGGGGCATGAGCACCCCGCATCGGCGAGCGCATTGGCCTGGGGCAGGCTGTAGACGGCCAGCATGTCGACGTCATGCTCGACCATGGCGGGCCAGATCCGACCGGCACCCAGCCCGTAGGCATCGGCCTTCAGGACCGTGCACATGGCCCGATCGGGGCCGATGAGGCCGCGCAACCGACGGACATTCCGCCCGATGGCCCGAAGATCGATGGTGATCGTGCTGGTGGAGTCCATGGTGCGCGTCCGTGCGCCGTCCGTGCATTAGTATCACGGGGCTGCGCCCACGCGCACCGAAAGAAGGCACTTTGGACAAGAGCGAGATCTTCGACACGCAGACCACCTTTGCCGACCTGGGGCTGAACGAGAGCATCCTGGCGGACCTCGACCGGCTCGGCTTCAAGCACCCGACCTTCATCCAGTCGAAGCTCATCCCGATCGCCCTCTCGGGCAAGGACTGCCTGGGGCAGGCCAAGACGGGAACCGGCAAGACCGCGTCCTTCGCGCTGCCCGCGCTCCAGATGCTCAAGCCCGGCGATGCGTTCGCCGCCCTGATCCTCGTCCCGACCCGCGAACTGGCCATCCAGGTCGCGAAGGAGTTCCACGAGCTCGGTGGGCGCACCGGCCTGAGGGCCGTGCCCATCTACGGCGGCCAACCCATCCGCCAGCAGATCCCCCTGCTCGAGGGCAACCCCGAGATCATCGTCGGCACCCCCGGGCGCATGTCCGCTACGCGGTGCTCGACGAGGTCGACCGCATGCTCGACATCGGCTTCCGCGAGGACATCCGCAAGATCCTCGGCGGCATGCGCAACCACCCGCAGACGGTGTTCGTCTCCGCGACCATCAGCGACGAGATCGAGAAGCTCGCGCGCAGCTACATGCGCAACCCCGAGAAGATCGTCACCGTCGCGAAGAGCCTGACGGTCCAGCAGGTCGCGCAGAGCTACCTCAGCGTCGAACCCTGGGACAAGCGCCGGCTGCTGCTGCACCTGCTCCGCCGCGAGGAACCCGGGCTGACCGTGGTCTTCTGCCGCACGAAGAAGGCCGTCGACGACGTCACGCTCTTCCTGAACGACAAGGGCATCGATGCCCACGCCATGCACGGCGACATGTACCAGCGCAAGCGCGACAAGGTCATGGACCGGCTGCGCGACGGCAAGCTCAGCGTGCTCGTCGCCAGCGACCTCGCCGCGCGCGGGCTCGACGTGGACGACATCACGCACGTCGTGAACTACGACGTCCCCGAGGACCCCGAGGTCTACATCCACCGCATCGGCCGCACCGCGCGTGCGGGCCGCAACGGCGTGGCCTGGATGTTCGTCTGCCCGGACCAGGGCGACCTGCTGACGGGCGTCGAGCGGCTGGCCAACATCGAGATCCCGCGGCTGGAGTACAGCGACTTCACGCCGGGCCCGATCCCGCAGGCCGTGATCGCGCGCCGGGCCGAGGAAGCGCAGCGCAAGGCCGCATCGATGGAATCGAAGTCGCGCGACCTGCTCGCCACGACCAAGGTCGACCCCGCCGACGAGGCCAAGTTCCCCGGCGGGGCCGTCCCCATGCTGCCGCCGCCGAAGCGGCTCGGCGGACGACTGGCCACGCGGCGCCGCTGAACCATGGCCGAAGGCCCGCTCCAGGTCGCCGACGAGGTCCGCGCGGCACTCGCATCGGGGCGCCCCGTGGTGGCGCTCGAGACGGCCGTGCTCACGCACGGGTTGCCGCGGGAACCCGCGACGGCCCTTCCGCCCGTCGTCGCATCGCACCCCGACTTCGGCGTGGGCATACCGCTGAACCTGTCGCTCAGCCTGGCGATGGAACGCGCCGTCCGCACCCACGGTGCCGTCCCCGCGACGGTGGCGATCGTCGATGGCCGGCTCACCATCGGCTGCACGCGCGGCGACCTCGAGCGGCTCGCGACCGACCGCGACGCCCACAAGGCGAGCGTGCGCGACCTCGGTCCGATGTGCGCTGTGCGCGCCTGCGCGGGCACGACCGTCAGCGCCACGCTCGTGGCCTGCGGGCTCGTCGGGATCCGGCACTTCGCGACCGGTGGACTGGGCGGCGTGCATCGCGGATTCGCGCACACGCTCGACATCAGCGCCGACCTGGGCACCCTCGCACGCACCGCGACCTGTGTCGTGTCGAGCGGCGCGAAGAGCATCCTCGACCTGAAGGCCACGCTCGAGGCGCTCGAGGCACTCGGCGTACCGGTGGTCGGCTTCGGCACGACCACCTTCCCTGAATTCACCGATGGCCCCGGCACGCTGCGGCTGCAGGCGACCGTCGGTTCCCCTGACGAGGCAGCCGCCGTCTGCCGCGCGCACTGGTCGCTCGTGCCCGGTTCCGGCATCATGCTCGCCAACCCCTGCCCTGCCGAGCACGCACTCGACCATGGCGGGTCCTCTGCGATGGCCGACGAACTCGCCGCGCAGGCGATCGCCTCAGGCATCGACGGCAACCTCGTCACGCCCTGGCTGCTGGCGCAGGTCGCCGCGCGCACCGGGGGGCAATCCTTGGGCGCCAACATCGCCCTGCTGCTCGACAATGCCCGATGCGCCGCCCTGGTGGCCCGGGCGTTCGCCGACCATCGGTCGTGACCCGGGACGACGGTGGAAACCACCGCTGCTGCTTGACGCAGCGCCAAGCCCGTGCTCTACTTCCACCCGAAGGCGCTGCGGTTCCGCGGCGCGCACCCTGAACGAATTCGGGTTCGTGGGCCTCGCCTCAGGGCGGGTCCGGCCGTTCGTGCGGCGCCTTCCTCTGCATGGCCACCAAGAAGTCGACGGGTTCGAAAGAGCCCAAGCCCAAGGCCCCAAAGGCCGCCCCCGCCAAGGTTCCCGCCGCATCGCGCCAAGCCGCGAAGGGAACTGGATCAGCACCGCCCGCCAAGCGCGCGGGCGCCCGATCGGCATCGGTCAAGGCCTCCACGAAGGCCACGTCCACCACCAAGGCTGCGGTCGGCGCCGCCAAGGCAGCCAAGGCTCCGCGATCCAAGGCCAGCACCCGCACGACCGATTCCAAGCCGACGGCTGGGTCCAAGCGACCCGCCAAGCCATCCAAGGCCCCGACGACCCGGAAGCGGGCCGGGACCGGCGAGCCCGCAGCTTCGACGCCGCTGCGCACGGACGCATGCATCGACCCC
>JBEGNG010000158.1:0-4675 GCA_041182645.1 Planctomycetota bacterium | reverse complement strand
ACACAACCTGAACATTGTTCGTGCTACGGTCGACCATCACTCCCAAGGAATGCCCATGCTCCTGACCACGCTCGCCACCGCCCTCGCTCTCGCCGTCCCGCAGTCCCCCACCGCTGACCTGACGAAGGCCACGGGGCCGGTCCGGCTCGATGGGTCGAGCACCGTCTTCCTGATTTCCGAGGCGGCGGCCGAGGAGTTCAAGAAGGTCGCGCCCAAGGTCAACGTCTCGGTCGGCATGTCCGGGACCGGCGGCGGCTTCAAGCGCTTCTGTGCAGGCGAGATCGACGTCACCGCAGCGAGCCGGGCGATCAAGCCCGGCGAGGTCGAGCTGGCGGCAAAGAACAAGATCGAGTTCGTCGAGCTGCCCGTGGCATTCGACGGCCTGTCGGTCGTGGTGAACAAGGCCAACACCTGGGCCACGTCCCTGACGATCGCCGACCTCAAGCGCATCTACGTCGACGGCGGCGTGAAGACCTGGAGCGAACTCAACCCGGCCTGGCCGAACGAGGCGATCCAGATCTTCAGCCCCGGCACCGACTCGGGCACCTTCGACTACTTCAAGGAAGCCGTGATCGGCAAGGACGGCAAGGTGCGCGGCGACATCAGCGTGAGCGAGGACGACAACGTGCTCGTGCGCGGCATCCTGGACAACAAGAACGCCATCGGCTTCTTCGGCATCGCCTACCTCATGGAGAACGAGGGCAAGCTGCGCGGCGTGGCGATCGACGGCGGCAAGGGGCCGGTTGCTCCGAGCCCGGAGACCGTCGAGGACGGCACCTACCAGCCGCTCGGGCGCCCCCTCTTCTACTACGTGAACGCCGCGTCGCTGGCCAAGCCGCAGGTGGTGGCCTTCGTCGACTACCTCGTCGAGAAGGCGCCCGAGTTCGCGCCGGAGGTCGGCTACATCAAGCTCCCGGCGGACGTGCAGTCCATGGTCCGGGCGAACTGGATCGCCCGCCGGACCGGCACGCAGTTCGTGGGCGCCGACGGCAAGGAAGTGCACGGGCCGTTCCGATCGATCTACCGCTGAACCTGAACATGGACTGAACGCCGGACCCGCCCGGTCGGGAAGGCCCGGCCGTAGGATCCTGCGCATGGCCAGCCCGGCAGTCGCCGCGACAACCCCTGCCGTCCGCGGCACGCCGATCCCGCGCTCGTCACGGGATCGCACCGAGCGGTTGGTGAAGTCGGTCCTGCTCTCGTTCTCGCTCCTCTCGATCGTGACCACCTTCTCGATCGTGGCGGTCCTGGGCTTCGAAGCCTGGGGCTTCTTCACCGGCTTCCCCGACAAGCCGGGGATCGGCCTCGTCCCGTTCCTGACCGGCACCGAGTGGAGTCCGCTCCTCGGGGGCGAACAGAAGTTCGGCGTGCTGCCGCTCGTCTGCGGCACCTTGCTCGTCACCGTCATCGCGGGTGCCTTCGCGCTGCCGATCGGCCTCGTCACCGCGATCTTCCTCTCCGAGTACGCGCCGCCGCGCCTGCGGATGGTGCTCAAGTCAGCCCTCGAGGTCCTCGCGGGCGTCCCCACGGTCGTCTACGGCTTCTTCGCGCTCGCCGTGATCACGCCGGCCCTGCAGCGCGTGAGCGATGCCTTCGGCACCTACAACGCCCTCAGCGCGGGGCTGGCGGTGGGGATCATGATCCTGCCCATCGTCTGCTCGCTCAGCGAGGATGCCCTGCGCGCCGTCCCGCAGAGCCTCCGCGACGGCAGTTCCGCGCTCGGGGGCACCAAGTTCGACACCTCGGTCAAGGTCGTGCTGCCGGCCGCGCTCAGCGGGATCATGGCCAGTTTCCTGCTGGCGCTCACCCGCGCGATCGGCGAGACCATGATCGTGGCGCTCGCTGCGGGGGGCCTCGCGCAGATGACGATGAACCCCGCCAGCCAGGTGCAGACGATGACCGGCTTCATCGTCGCGATCTTCACCGGTGATGCGCAGGCGAACAGCGTGGAGTACGCCTCGAGCTACGCGGTGGCCGCCACGCTCTTCCTGATGACGCTCGCCCTCACGCTCGCCGGCACGGCGATCCTCAAGCGGTTCCGGGAGGAGTACGAGTGACCGAAGCCGAGCACGTCCCGGTCGCGCGGCGGCTCCTGGCCAACAGGATGTTCCTGGCCACGTGCGTGGCCTGCACGGGACTGGCCGTGTGCGTGCTGGCGGTGCTCATCGTGAGCATCATGATGGATGGCGTGCACCGGCTGAGCCCGGACTTCATCGCGAACTTCGCCTCGCGCAAGCCCGACCAGGCCGGCATCCGCGCGCCGCTGGTGGGCAGCATCTGGGTCTGCACGATCTGTGCGCTGACGGCCCTGCCGGTCGGCGTCGGCACGGCGATCTACCTCGAGGAGTTCGCCAGGCGGGGACGGCTCACCGAGTTCATCCGCATCAACATCAGCAACCTCTCGGGCGTGCCGAGCATCGTGTACGGCATCATCGGGCTCACGGCCTTCAGCCGGTTCTTCGGCTGGCGCGCGGGGGCCGAGCCGATCGAGCTCGGCAGCCCCGACTCGCTCCTCTACCTGCGTCTGCCCTTCGGCTCGAGCGTGCTCGCGGGCGGCCTCACGCTGGCGCTGGTCGTCCTGCCGATCGTCATCGTCGCGAGCCAGGAGGCGATCCGGGCGGTGCCCAACTCGCTGCGCCAGGGCGCACTCGCGCTCGGCAGCACGCGGTGGCAGATGGTGTCCCGGCTCACGCTGCCGGCCAGCCTGCCGATGGTCATGACCGGCGCGATCCTGGCGATGAGCCGTGCGATCGGGGAAGCCGCACCGATCCTCGTGCTCGGGGCTCCCCTGATGGTGCTCGAGACGCCGGCCAACCTCATGTCCGAGTTCACCGTGCTGCCGATGCAGATCTTCAACTGGGCGGGCCGCGCCAAGGCGTCGTTCCAGGAGATCGCCGCGGCGGCGATCATCGTGCAGCTCGCGGTCCTGATGTCCTTCAATGCCCTGGCGATCCTCGTCCGCCAGCGGCTCCAGCAACCACTCCAATGAGCATGATGTCCTCGATGCCATCCACCACCCCGGCCACCCAAGGATCCGCCGCCACCGCCCGGCCGGTCGACGCCCTTTCGATCCGGGCTGCCGGCTTCGACGGCTACTACGGCTCGTTCCAGGCGCTCAAGGGCATCAGCCTCGACATCCCACGCAACCAGGTGACGGCCTTCATCGGCCCAAGCGGCTGCGGCAAGAGCACGTTCCTCCGCTGGATGAACCGCATGAACGACACGATCCCCGGTGCGCGCGCGGCAGGCACGCTGCAGCTCGACGGCGAGGACATCCTCGCGCGGTCCGTCGACGTCGTGGACCTGCGTCGGCGCGTCGGCATGGTGTTCCAGCGGCCGAACCCGTTCCCGAAGTCGATCTTCGACAACGTCGCGTTCGGACCCCGCCTGCACTGGCGGCACAGCCGGGCCGACCTCGAGGACCTCGTCGAACAGAGCCTGCGCTCGGCCGCACTCTGGAACGAGGTGAAGGACCGCCTGCACGCGAGTGCACTCGGGCTCTCGGGCGGGCAGCAGCAGAGGCTCTGCATTGCCCGCGCGATCGCAGGCGGGCCCGAGGTACTCCTGATGGATGAACCCTGCTCGGCCCTGGACCCGAAGTCGACCGCCAGCGTGGAAGACCTGATCCGTCACCTGCGCACGGCGTACACCATCGTGATCGTGACCCACAACATGCAGCAGGCCTCGCGCGTGAGCGACCGGACGGCCTTCTTCTTCGAGGGCTCACTCATCGAGGCGGGCCAGACCGAGACCCTGTTCACGAACCCGAAGTCCAAGCAGACCGAGGACTACGTCACCGGCCGCTTCGGCTGAACCACAGGAGGGACACCATGCCGATCGAACTGCAGAGCGAACTCACCAGCCTCCGACGCGACCTGCTCACCATGGGAGCCATGGTGGAGCGGCGCCTCACCCGCGTCATCGACGCGCTCGTCGAGCATGACCTCGACGCGGCCCACGAGGTCCGCGAGGGCGACGACGAGATCGACCGCATGGAGACGCTCATCGAGGAGCACGCCATGCGACTCCTGGCGCTCGCCCATCCGGTGGCCGGCGATCTGCGCCTGGTGCTCGCGGTGATGCGCATCAACACGGACTTCGAGCGCATGGCGGACCTCGCGCGGGGCATTTCCAAGCGCATCCTCCGCCTGGCCGAGATCGAGCACGACGAACTCCCGGCCGACCTGGTCGACATCGCCTTCGCCGCCCGCACCATGCTGACCGACGTGCTGGTGGCCCTGGGCAACGAGGACGCCACGCTCGGCCGCCACGTCCGCAACAGCGACCGCCGCGTCGACGACATCAACAAGGCGATCCTGCTGTGGGCGCGCCAGCAGATGCCGTCCCATCCCGAGTGGGTCGATGCGGACCTCGAGATCATGGCGATCGCCCAGCGTTTCGAGCGCATCGCGGACCTGTCCGCCTCCGTGGCGACCGAGGTGATCTTCCTGGTCGAGGGCCAGCTCTCCCGCCACGCCACGGCCTGACGGGTCGGCCCTTCCTGATAACCAGAGGCCGGACGGCTCCGACCGCTTGCCCTCCCACCCGGGCTCGGCTAGCCTGTGTGGCTCGCCCCAGGGCACACCACCGAGATCGCCATGCACTACCCCCACAAGGTCAGCCGTACGAAGAAGGTCCGCTCGGTCGGTTTCCGCAGCCGCATGAGCACGCGCAA
>JBEGNG010000157.1:0-5778 GCA_041182645.1 Planctomycetota bacterium | reverse complement strand
ATGTCGAAGGCGCTGCGCACGCGAACGACCTCGGGTAGGGCGTGCAGTCGTTCGCGGAGTTCCCATGCCTCGTCTGGGCCGGCAGCCGTCGAGGCCGCGAACCAAGTCTGCGTGGCATCATCAGCCAGCACGCGCCGTTCCCAGTCCACGCTCGACAGCCCGTCCGCCTGCATGGACAGCAGGTTCGCATCGAAGCGCAGGTTGGCCGGCGCGACGAGCATGGCGATCAGGATCGTCAACGCGGCGATCACCGTCGTCGTGCGCGCGGGCACCGAGATCCACAGCCCGGTCGAGCGCGGCGGTGCGGTCGCGGTGCCGCCCATGATGACCAGCAGCGCCGGCAACACCGTGACCATCACGAGCGCGCTCGTCAGCAGACCGATGCAGGCCAGTGCGCCCAGCTCGCGCAGGCCGCCGAAGTCGGTGACCATCGCCAGCGCGAAGACCGCGGCGGTGGCGAAGGCTCCGGACAGCGTGCCGGGACCGGCTTCACGCACGGTGCGGGCGGCGGCGGCGGCGCGCGACGAACCGGGCAGGTACTCGTTGAACCGGCTCACGATGTGCACGCCGTAGTCGAGTCCCGCACCGACGAGCACCAGCAGGAACACGCTCGACAGCAGCGTGATGCGGCCGACAAGGAGCCAGGCCAGCCCCATGGTGATGCCCACGGCGATCCCGAAGGCGGCCACGGCCAGCAGTGGCCTTCGCATGCCGCGGAAGAGCCAGATGAAGAGCAGCGTGATCACGCCGAGCGAGAGCAGGCTCGAGCGCCCCATGTCGGCGTTGCTCGTGGCGAGTTCATCCTCCTGCAGCACGGGTTTGCCCGTGAGGCCGATCTCGACGCCCGCGTGGCGCGCAGCCACGTCGTCGATCACCCGCCGCACGGCGGCGAGCGGCTCGGCGATGGCGTTGAAGTCGGCGAAGTCCTTGGCCGGCATCACCTGCAGGAACCACAATCGACCGTGCTCGGATCGCAGGAAGCGCTCGGGCAGCGGCGCACCGAGCGATCGGTCGTCCTCGGCGGCAGGTGTGGTGCCGGATCGCGCCGCCGCGCGGGATGCCTCGTCATGGTCGATCGTGACGCTCGACGGCGGCGCGGTCCGGAACGATTTCGACCACGGCGCGCTCGGCGTCACCGAGCGCGCGCGCGCCGTCGCCCGTCACGAGCGCGGCCAGCGCCGGACCCGCACGGGCCAGGTCAAGCAGCTCGCGTTCCTCCATCGCATGCGGGGCGGCGCGCCACTGCTCGGCGGCGCTGACGCCACGGTGCACGTGCACCAGCTGCCCCGCGTCGACCAGGGGCCGCAGCGCCGCATCGAGCTCGAGCACCGCATCGCGTGCACGACCCTTCGCTGCGTCGTCATCACCAAGGGGGTCGACCACCACGATCATGTCCTCGAGGTCGCCGAACTCATCGAGGAACGCCTGGTAGCGCTGCATGAAGGGCCGGTCACGGCCGATCAGGGCGTTGGTGTCGGCATCGAGCGGCAGGTGCAGCGCGCCCAGCCAGCCGCCGACCACGGCCAGACCCAGGGCGATCCAGACGACGATGCCCGGCGACCCCGTGGATCGATCGGCGGCACGATCGGCGATGCGTTGGAACGGGTTCAAGGGCTTATCAGTCACTCGCTGGCGTCGGGATGACGCCCATGACTGTACCCCTGCAACCGATCCAGGCCGGCCGGTCCGCGTCCGAAAATCGGGGCCCAAGCGTGGTCAAGGCCCGATCGTGTGGCATCATCCCGAGGTTGACGCGGGGTTGGGCAGCCCGGCAGGAAGGTTGACCATGATTCGACATGCACTCACCGTGGTGATCGGCACGGCCTTCGCCGCTTCGACGGCAGCCGCCGACAGCGTGGCGCGCCAGTGGAACGAGGAGATGCTCGCGGCGATCCGCCGCGACCTCGCGCGTCCCACCGTGCACGCGCGAAACCTCTATCACGTGAGCGCCGCGATGTGGGATGCATGGGCGGCGTTCGACCCATCCGCAGAGGCCGCGATCGCGACCTCGGTGGCGGACATGACGTCGGGTGATCCTGCGAGCGCGCGGGACATGGCGATCTCGTACGCGGCCTATCGCGTGCTCAACAACCGATTCGCCGCAAGCCCGGGCGCAGCGACGAGCCTCGCGAGCTTCACCGCGCGCATGAACGCGCTCGGCTACGACCCGACCTACTCCGGCACCACCGGCGGGACCCCGGCGGACCTCGGCAACGCCATCGCAGCGGCCGTGATCGCGTTCGGTCTCACCGATGGGTCCAACCAGCAGAACGGCTACGCCAACCAGCAGTACGTCACGGTCAACGATCCGCTGATCGTCGACCTGCCCGGCAATCCATGGGCGATCAACCCCAGCCGGTACCAGCCGCTCGCACTCGACTTCTTCGTCGACCAGAACGGCAACCCGATCCCCGGCGGCTTCCCGCCGTTCCTCTCGCCGGAGTGGGGATTCGTCACGCCGTTCGCGCTCACCGCAGCCGATCGTGAAGTCAAGCAGCGCGGCGGCTTCAACTGGAACGTCTACCTCGATCCCGGTCCCGTGCCCGCGCTCGACAACGCGATGATCGCCACCTTCCAGCAGAGCCATGGTGTGACGCTTGCCTGGAGCGGCCAGCTCGACCCGGCCGACGGGGTGATGATCGACATCTCGCCCGGGGCGATCACGGCCAAGGCGCTGCCGGTCGACCCGGCCGACGACTTCGCGACCCTGTACGACGGCTACGTCGGACCGAAGTGGGGGCCTGGCATGCCGCTCAACCCGGTCACCGGTTCGGCGTATGCCCCCAACCTCGTCAAGCGCGGCGACTTCACGCGTGTGCTCGCGGAGTTCTGGGCCGACGGCCCGAGCAGCGAGACACCGCCTGGCCACTGGTTCAAGATCAGCAACGAGGTCTCCGACAACCTGGCACAGAAGCGCTGGGGCGGTTCGGGGCCCGTGCTCAGCGACCTCGAGTGGGACGTGAAGCTGTACCTCGCACTCGGTGGTGCGCTGCACGACACCGCGGTCTCGATCTGGAGCGTGAAGGGCTACCACGATGCCGCTCGGCCCGTGACGGCTCTGCGCTACATGGCCATGAAGGGCCAGTCGACGAATCCGGCCGGTCCCTCGTACCACCCGCACGGGCTGCCGCTCGTGCCCGGGATGATCGAGCTCATCACGGCGCAGACCACGGCTCCCGGCGAACGGCATGAGGAACTTGCCGGCTACGAAGGCAAGATCGCTGCGCTGGCCTGGCGTGGGCCGGACTACATCTCGAACCCGGCCGTCGATGTGGCAGGGTGCGCCTGGGTGCTCGCGCAGACTTGGTGGCCGTACCAACGTCCGACGTTCGTGACGCCGCCCTTCGGCGGCTACGTGAGCGGCCACTCCGGCTACAGCCGCTGCGCGGCGGATCTCCTGGAGGAGATCACCGGATCGCCCTACTTCCCGGGCGGCATCGGGATCTTCAACGCCGTGCAGAACCAGTACCTGGTCTTCGAGGACGGCCCTTCGCAGACGGTGCAGCTGCAGTGGGCGACCTTCCAGGATGCCGCCGCGCAGAGCGCCTACAGCCGCGTCTGGGGCGGCATCCATCCGCCGATGGACGACTACCCGTCACGGCGCATCGGTCGTGCGATCGCGCCCAAGGCGTTGGCCCGGGCCGAGGAGCTCTTCGGTGGACCATCATGTGCTGCCGACATCACCGCTGACGGCGCGGTGGATGGCGCCGATCTCGGCGTGCTGCTCGGCGCCTGGGGCCCGTGCGCCGGATCCTGCATCGCCGATCTCAACGGCGACGGCGAGGTCGGCGGCAACGACCTCGGTCTACTGCTGGCGGGCTGGGGTCCGTGCCAGTAAGAGCTCACCGCGCACGAAGACATGCGACGCGCGGCCGGTGACCGGCCACCCATCGAACGGGCAGTTGCGGCTGAGGCTCACGAAGGATTCGGCGTCGATCGTCCACGGCATGGCCGGATCGATCACCGTGACGTCGGCCGGACCATGCACGGTCAGCGTGCCGAGCCCGCAGCCATCGAGGCCGCACAGCCGGGCCGGCTCGATCGTCATCAGCGCGATCAGGCGCGGCCAGTCGATCGCGCCTGACTCGACGAGCGCCTTGGCGTAGAGGGGCAGCGCGCACTCCAAGCCGATGATCCCGAACGGCGCGGCCGTGAAGTCGCGCGCCTTCTCGGCGACGGCGTGGGGGGCGTGGTCGGTGCCGAGCACCGTGATGATGCCGTCGGCGACGGCCTGCCGCAGCGCCTGCACGTCGGCGGCCGTGCGCAGCGGGGGGTTCATCTTCGCCTGCGTGTTGTAGCCCTCGCAGAGGTCGTCGGTCAGCAGCAGGTGGTGCGGGCTGACCTCGCCGGTCACCCGCTGGCCCGCATCGCGCGCGCGCTTGATGATCTCGACGCTGCCGCCGCTGGAGAGGTGCTGCGCGTGGTACATCGCACCCACGCGGGCATTCAGGCGGACGTCGCGCTCGATGATGACTTCCTCGGCGACCGCCGGCCAGCCACCCAGACCCAGGCGTGCGGCCACGGCGCCCGCATTCATCACGCCGCCCTTGGTGAGCGACGCATCCTGGCAGTGCTGCATGAATGCCTTGCCCAGCGCCGCGCAGGTCAGGAGCACCTTCTGCATCATGGCGGCACTCTCGATGCAATCGCCATCGTCGCTGAAGGCGACGGCTCCCGCCTTGGCCATGGAGCCCATCGGGGCGAGTTCCTCGCCCTTGCGGCCGACGGTGGCTGCGCCGACGGTGAAGACGCGCGCCTTGCCCGCCTCCTGCGCCTTCAGGCGGACGAAGTCCACGAGGCTCGGCAGATCAAGCGCGGGCGTCGTGTTGGGCATGCAGCAGACGGTCGTGAAGCCGCCCTCGATCGCGGCCGAGGCCCCGGTGAGGATCGTTTCCTTGTGCTCCTGGCCCGGTTCGCGCAGGTGCACGTGCGGATCGATCAGGCCGGGGGCGACGATGCAGCCTTCGCAGTCGATCACGGTTGCGCCCGAAGGCGGCGCGATGCGGCTCGTGGAGCGCTCGCGGATCGCGGTGCCGTCGATGAGGAGATCACCCGTTGCATCGAGGCCGGAAGCCGGGTCGATGATCCGCCCGCCGCGAAGGAGATACGTCGCCATGGAGTCGATGGTACGGGGAGGAGCGAGCGCACCACGCACCACGCAGCGCGGCCCCTCAAAGCACATCGGCCCCGCGCGAGGCGGGGCCGATGGAGTCAGTCAGTCGATCGGGAGCACGCTCCCGACGGGGCTCAGCCCTGGGTCGCGGGGCAAGCCTTCTTGCAGCAGCCGTCGGCCTTCTTCTCGCTGACCGCGCCGGGGGCGGCGGTGGCGGGGCAGGCAGCCTTGTCGCAGCTCTTGCTGCAGTCGGCCTTCTTCTCGCTCACGGCGCCGGGGGCGGCGTTGCCGGTCGCGGGGCAGGTGGCAGCCTTGTCGCAGCTCTTGCTGCACTCGGCCTTCTTCTCGCCGACCGCGCCGGGGGCAGCAGCGGCGTCCTTGCAGCACGCCTTGGCATCCTTCGAGCAGCATTCGCTCTTGGCGCCGACGGCGCCGGGGGCCGCGGTCTTGGTGGTTTCGCAGGCAGCGAAGAGGCCGACGAGGGCGAGGGCAGCGATCGAGAACTTGGTCATGGTCAACTCCTAGGGTTGGTGAGAATGAGACTGGTCACGCGGACGATCGTCGAGGGTCATCGAAACCCTCGTGGGACGCATACTCTAGCGCGATTGTTGCCTCAGGACAGCGATTTGGGACAAAGTTGACCCCTGACGAGACCCCATCCCCAC
>JBEGNG010000156.1:0-8919 GCA_041182645.1 Planctomycetota bacterium | reverse complement strand
TCCCCAGGCGCTCAGGCGAGCCAGTCCGTGATCACGCGGCCGTGCACGTCGGTCAGGCGCATGTCGCGGCCACCGAACAGGAACGTGAGCCGCTCGTGGTCGATGCCGAGCAGGTGCAGCATCGTCGCGTGCAGGTCGTGGATGTCGACGCGGCCGTCGACCGCCTTGTAGCCGTACTCATCGGTCGCACCGTAGGTGGTGCCGCCGCGCACGCCGCCGCCCGCCATCCAGATCGTGAAGCCGAAGGGGTTGTGGTCGCGGCCGGCCGTTCCCTGCGCGAACGGCGTGCGGCCGAACTCGCCCGCCCAGACGACGAGCGTTTCCTCGAGCAGCCCGCGCTGGCGCAGGTCCTTCAGCAACGCGGCGATCGGCTGGTCGACGGTGCGCGCATTGTCCTCATGGCCGCCGACGAGGTTGTCGTGCTGGTCCCAGCGATCGTTGTTGGCCGTGTACGGGATGGTCAACTCGATGAACCGCACGCCGCGCTCGACGAGCCGGCGCGCCAGCAGGCACTGCGCGGCGAAGATCCGCGTGGGCTCGTAGGCGTGGTCCATGCCGTACATCGAGCGCGTCGGGCCCGACTCCCGCGACAGGTCCATGAGTTCCGGCACCGCCCACTGCATGCGGAAGGCGAGCTCCCAGTTCGCGATCGCGCCCTCCACGGCCCCGCATGCCGGCGCGCCGGCGTCGAGCTCGGCCAGCAGCGCCTGCTTGCGGCGCTGCGCATCGGCGCCCTCGCGGGGGCGGACGTTGGCGAGCCCATCACCGCGCGGCAGGACGACGCTGCCCTGGTGCGTGGCCGGCAGGAAGCCGTTCCCGAAGCACTCGAGGCCACCCGGCGGCACGAGCCCGCCGTTCAGCACGACGAAGCCCGGCAGGTCGGCGCTCTCGCAGCCCAGGCCGTAGCTCGCCCAGGCACCCATGCTCGGGCGCCCCGCCAGCCCGGCACCCGTGTGCAGGAAGTAGTTCGCGTTCGTGTGCTCGCTGAACTGGCTCGTCATGCTGCGGATGACGAGCAGCTCGTCGGCCATCGCGCGCACGTGCGGGAAGAGGTCGCTCACCGGCGTGCCGCAACGACCGCCCGGCTTGAAGGCCCATGGGCTCCCGAGCGTGCTGCCGTTGTTGTTGAATTGCGTCGGCTCCATCGCCATGCCGAACGGCTGCCCGTGCTCCTTCGACAGGCGCGGCTTGGGGTCGAAGGTGTCCATGCTGCTCGGACCGCCGTCCATGTAGAGGAAGATCACGTTGCGTGCCCGCGGGCGCAGCGTCCGCGGCGCGGGTGCGCCCTCGATGAGCGAGGCCAGCGCCCGCGGATCCATCAGGCTCGCCGCGGCGACCATGCCGAACCCGCTCATGCAGTCGCGCAGCATGTCGCGGCGGGTCAGCGCTCGGGTGGCGAAGGATCGGCAGTGGTGGCCCATGGTTCAGTCGATGAAGAGGAAGGACTTGCTGTTGAGGACCACATGCACGAGCGCCGTCCAGGCGGCGGCATCGGGCGCCGGCGGTGGGCCTGCCGAGCCGGCCGCACCGGGCGGTGCCATCTCGGTTCGCAGGAACGCCGTGCAGGCATCGACCTGCGTGGACGGCGCCGCCGTGCCCCACGCCTCATGCAGCACGCGCGCCACCTGCGCACGCACCGACGCATCGCTCCCGTCGCCATCGGCGGCGAGCCGCGCGCCCCAGCGCGCGGCCAGTTCGTGGACGAGCGGCGCGTTCATCATCGTCAACGCCTGGGCCGGCACGTTGCTCTCGTGCCGACGGCCGACGGTCGTCGTGGGCACAGGCAGGTCGAACGTGGCCAGGAACGAATCGGCGAAGTTGCGGCGGACTTCCAGGTAGACGCTGCGGCGGCCGTTGCCGTCGAGCGGTCCCGACTGGCCGGGCCGGCCGCGGCCGGTCATGAACTCGGTGAGGTGCGTCGGCACGCCGGGCCCGCCCATCGTGCGGTCGAGCCGACCGCTGAGCGCCAGCATCGCATCGCGCACGCTCTCGGCGTCGAGGCGCCGCACGAAGGCACGGTGGAGCAGCGCATTCGTCGGATCGACCGATTCCGCCGAGACCGACGATGCGCTGGCCATGGCGAAGGTGGAACTCAGTGCGATCCGTCGCACGAGCCGCTTGATGTCCCAGTCACGCATGAAGTCGGCGGCCAGCCAGTCGAGGAGTTCCGGATGCGTCGGAGCAGCACCGAGCGCACCGAAGTCGTCGGGCGTCGGGACGAGCCCCCTGCCGACGAGGTGCTGCCAGACGCGGTTCACGGCGACGCGCGCGACGAGCGGATGCGAACCATCCACGAGCGTCCTGGCCAACTGCAGGCGGCCCGAGCCGACCGCACCCGGCGACGGCACGCCGTCGGCGAGCGATCCCATGTCGCCGCGCGCCACCCGTTCACCGAGCCGACGCGCACTGCCGCGCAGGTGCACGCTGTCGTCCCAAGCACCTGCCTCGGCGAGCACGAGGGCCTCCACCGCACCAGGCAGCGCACGCCCATCGATCGTTGCCAGGTCAGCAGCGCGTGCACCGTCACCGGGAACGCTCGCGGGCATCGGAGCCAGCTCGGCCGCGGGCACGAAGGCGAGCCACGCGACGTCGATCGCGCCGGTGCCCTCGTCGAGGTACTCCACGTGCGCGCGGCGCCCCTGGTAGCGCCGCAGGTCGTGCACGACGCCGACCCACGCACCGCCGGTGTCGGGTGCCTGCGCCATGCCCTCGAAGAGCAGGCCGTTCTGGTCGTCGAGGAAGTAGCCGTCGATCACGCACCGCACCCGGACGCCGGCGCCGCGCACCGCATGCGCCAGGAATGGACCGTCGATCGTGAACGATGGGCTGCGCAGCCAGCCGCGCAGCGCATGCCCGCCGGCATCGCTCGTGGTGATGCCCGACTCGAGCCGCGCGACGATCGGCCCGCGTTGGCCGACGGCCGGCAGCTCGTCGACCGAGCGCACGAACGCCGCTCCGCCGGTCGTCCAGCCCGGCGGCACCGGTTCGGCGAAGGTCGCGAGCACCCGCACCGCATCGGCCGGCGGCGCGGGGGCGGCTGGGCGCGGCGACCCATCCACGACGAGCGACCGCGCGGCGAGGCGTGCATCACGCTCGGCTTCCATGCGGCCGTCGTCGAGCCACGCCGGCGTGCGGGCGCTGCTCTTGAGCGAACCGCTCAGCGCGTAGTAGTCGCGCTGCGCGATCGGGTCGAACTTGTGGTCGTGGCAACGCGCGCACGCGACGGTGCTGCCGAGGAAGGTGCGCGTCATCACGTCGACCTGGTTCGCGATGCGCTCGGCCTCGTCGGCCGCGACGTCGACCGGTGCGTGCGTGCCCTGCGCAAGCAGCCAGAAGCCCGTGCCGATCGCGCTCACGTCGGCACCCCACGCGGCATCCACGCGGGGCTCATCGAGTGCATCCCCCGCCAGGTGCTCCAGCACGAGCCGGTCGTAGGGCACGTTCGCGTTGAGGGCGCGGATCACGTAGTCGCGGTAGCGCCAGGCATGCGGGATCGGGTAGTCGAACTCGTGGCCGTAGGTCTCGGCGTATCGCACGAGGTCGAGCCAGTGCCGCCCGAACCGCTCACCGAAGTGCGGCGAGGCAAGCAGCAGGTCGACCGCGGCCTCCGGGGTCGTCGCGGCCTCGAGCCCATCGATCGCCATGGGTGGCAGGCCCGTGAGCGCGAACGACCAGCGGCGCACGAGCGTGTCATGGCTTGCCCGCGGGGCCGGCTCGAGACCACGGGTGCGCAGCGACGACAGCACGAAGCGATCGATGTCGCCGCGTGGCCAGGCCGCATCGTCGACCGCGGGCACCGCCGGGGCGCGGATGGGCTCGCGTGACCAGTGGGCGGCGTACCCGGCGCCCTGCTCGATCCATGCCTTGATCGTGTCACGCTCGGCGGCCGTCAGCGGCGTGCCCTTCGGCGGCATGCGCTCGTCGGGATCCTCGCTCAGGATGCGTCGCCAAGCCTGGCTCGCCTGCGCGTCGCCGGACACGATCGCGGCGTGGCCGTCGCGCACCGCCTTGGCCTCGTGCGGATCATCGAGCCTGAGTCCCGCCTTGCGGCTCTCCGCGTCGGGGCCGTGGCAGGTGAAGCATCGCGCCGCCAGGATCGGCCGCACGTCGCGGTTGAAGTCGATGGTTCGGTCGCCCAGCGCCCCGGCGGCAGCGGCAACCATCGTGACCATCGCAAGCGGCATGCATGAAGTAGAGCCCCCCGGGGGCATCGGGGCAAGCCGGGTGCAGGAAAGATCATCGGGCCTGACCGATGGCCAAGCCCCGGGGCTCAGCGCACCACGTGCCGGCCGCCCCCATCCACCAGGTGGACCCCGTCGTCGTCCAGCCACAGATGCTCGATCACCCGCTGCATCACGGGGATGCGGACCAGTTCCTCGAGGTTCGTCGCATCGAAGATCACCAGGGCACCCTCGCCGGAGCCCGCAAGCACGCGCGATCCGTCCGGCGAGACCGTCACGCAGCCCGCGCCCTGCTTGAAGGGCTGCACCGCCTGCAGCACCCGGCCATCGCCGCCGTCGAGCTTCACGAGCTGGCCTTCGCGCGTGACGAGGAAGGCATGATGGCCGTCGTGCGACCAGGCGACCGATTCGCATTCGCTCGGCAGGCGTGTGACCCACCGCTCACGAGGCAGACCGCACCGAGCTGCCGCGCACCAAGCAGCACGTGACCGTGCCCGGGCCCGATGTCGATCGACCGGAACCCCTGTGGCTCATGGACATCATCGGGCGATCCATGACCGCGATCCGTCCAGATCGGTGATCCATCGGCATGAAGCAGCATCACCGCGCCCGAATCACCAGCCAGCCCGATCACGTCGCCCTTCGGACCGATCGACGAGCGCATGACGACGCCGATGCCGGGCACCTCCACGAGCCGCGCGGGATCATGACGAGTGGAGATGCGAACCTGATCGCGCCCCGCGGCATCGACCCAGCCGACGCCCGGCTGCACATCGAAGGCCAGGCTGCCCGCGTCCGTGCCGAACCAGTCGCGCACCTCGCGGTGCGTGACGGTGTAGGCCCCCCGGGATCCGCCACTGGACAGCACGTCCCCGTCGGTGCTGAGGCTCCAGAGCCGGTCCGACGAGAGCGGGAGCGCGCCAATGGCCGTACCGTCCTTCATGGACCACACCCGGATCGAGCCATCTGCCGATGCCGTCGCGCACCGATCGTGATCGAGCGCGACGACGCCCCAGACGCCCGACTGGTGTCCCTGCGCCGTCCACATCCGTGCGCCGGTGGATGCATCGAACGCCGTGAGCGTTCGAGACGCCGCCAACGCCACGCGGCCATCCAGCGACCAGGCAACCGCACGCACCCGCTCGCCGCGGTCGCCGAGCGTGCGGACGGCACGCGTGGCGACATCGAGCAGCAGCACGCCCTCCTCGCCGCCGAGCAGCACCAGTGACGGATCCGATGGTGACGCCGCCAGATCCCTGATCAAACCAAGGTTCGGCTCGAGCGACCAGGACGCATCCTCCGCTCCGGGCTCGATGACATGCACCGTGGTGCCGGCACAGACCAGGTGGCCCGATCCCGTCTGCGCGATGCTGCCCTGGTTGCACTCCGGATTGCCCGATCCTTCCGGCATCGGCGTGATGCGACCGATGGGAAGCTCATGCCACGCCACGTGTCCGCCCTGCGTGCAGACCAGCGCTCGGCACCGATCGTGCGACAGCGCGAGCGCACCGACCTCCGCGGACACGATCGGCATCGACCACGTGACGTGGCCATCCACCACCTGCGCGAGCATCGGACCGTGCATGGGAGCGGACGCATGCTCGAAGATCCCCATCCCGACCCCATCCACCACGTCCCAGTCGAGGCACGTCATCGGCACCACTCCCGCCTGCCCGACGCGAAGCATGCGCTGAAGGACGTCGCGCTCGAAGGTCGGCGGCTCGTCCTGCAGGCTGCCCACGACACGCTCGATCACCAGGCGATCGGCATCCGCGATGGCGCGCGACGCCAGCGAGAGCCGCGCCAGCCGTGACTCGTGCCGGGCCCTGCGTGCCTGGGAGAGCGCGACGAACGCGAGCACCAGGAGGGCCACCGAGACCGCCGTACCGATGCCGACCGGCAACCGGTTGCGCCAAAGCGCCCGGCGCCAACGCTCGATGACGCCTTGCTCCTGCATGAGCACCGGCTCGCCCCGCAGGTGCCGCCGCAGGTCATCCGCGAACTGGGCCGCCGTCTGGTAGCGGTCGGCAGGATCGTGCGCCGTGGCGCGGCGGATGATGCGCTCGAGTTCACGGCGCTCAAGTCCGGTGAGTTGCGGCAGGGCCACGCTGACCGGCCTCGACACGATGTGCAGTTGCTGCGCGATGGTCGCCCCGGCCACCGGCCGCAAGGGTCGGCCGCCGATGAGCTCGAAGAGCATCGCCCCGAGCGCAAAGAGGTCCGATCGCACGTCCGGCGGACGGTGCGGATCCAGCGACTCGGGCGCGACGTAGCCCAGCGTGCCCTCGAGTTTGGTGCCCAGCAGCACGTTGGTGACGGCTGGAGCCTGCTCCGTCATCCCCGCGATGCCGAAGTCGATCACGACTGCTCGGCCGTCGCCATCGACGAGCACGTTGCCCGGCTTGAGATCGCGGTGGATCACGCCGCGGCCGTGGGCGTGCTGCACCGCCTCGGCCACGGTGGCGATGGCTTCGATGCGTTCGGCGATCGAACGCCCCTGCTCGGCGGCCCAGTCCGTGAGCGTGCGGGCATCCCGGACGAGTTCCATCGCGATCCAGAACCAACGCCGACCGTTGAGCTCGGTCACGTCCGCACGGTAGAGCCGAGCGATCCCTGGATGCTCGAGCTGGGCCAGGAGCCGGGCTTCCGACGGCCGCAGCGGACGATCATCGGCACGCCAGACCGCGGGCATCACCTTGACGGCAACGTGGCGACCGACTCCATGCTCGACCGCTTCGAACACCCGACCGAGCCCGCCCTGCCCCACGGGTCGCACGAGCGTGAACTCGCCGAGCACCGCGCCGGGACCGATGCCATCCGAGGCGGCTGCAGCACCCACGGAGGACATCTGGGCATTCAAGCCAAGCAGTGCGCGGGCCTCGGCCACGATGGCCGGCTGGAATCGGGCCATGGCGTCGGCCTCGCGGCCATCGCAGAGCAGTTCGAAGCAGGCATGGACCGCGATCAGGCCTCTTGATTCGGTCGAATCGTGATCCATGGGCGGAACAGTGTAATTCGTTGCCCTCGATTGCCGACAATGCGCTTGAAGGGATCAGACCCCATGTCGCAGCAGGAACCCACCCACGACGCAGCCTTTCCCGATCCGGCATCGCGGCACACCGTGATCGATGCCCTGCTGCAGCGTCGCCAACGCGGCGACCTGTCGGCCCTGCGCGAACTCTGGGACCAGATCTACGCCGAGGTTCACCGCATGGCCCGGCACCGATTGCGCGCAGAGGGCACGAACCGGCCGATCGACACCACCGTGCTCGTGCACGAGCTCTACCTGAAGGCCGGCGACGTGGCCTTCGAGAACCGGGCGCACCTCTTCGGCTCGCTCGTGCGCATGATGGGGCAGGTGATCATCGATGCCGGGCGGCGCGCCCAGCTCGAGCGGCGCACGGGAACGTCCGGCTCGGGCGAAGGCATCAGGCTCGATGTGCAGGAACTCGGGTTCTCGCCCGGATCCACCGATCTGGGCACGCCGATCATCGAATTGCTCGACCAACTCGATGCCCTGGCTCCCCGGGCGGCCAGCGTGGCATGGTTGCGGTTCGTGGGCGGCCTCGAGCTGGAGGAAGTCGCCACCTGCCTGGGCGTGTCGCGGCGCACCGTGGTCAACGATTGGATGTTCGCCCGCGCCTGGCTGCATCGGGAGTTGTCTGCACGCCGACCCGACCTGATCCCCTCGAAGCGACAGGATGCATCATGAATCACCCCCCATCGTCATCCCAGCCCTTCTTCGATCCGGAACTCGGTGCCCCTGCGTGGCGTGATTTCGACGGCATACCTGGGCGCGCGTCCAGGAGTGCTTCGTCGCCCTCCGCGACATGCCGCGCGACGCCTGGCACGGCGCCATCGACAAGCACCTCGCGCACGATCGGCAGGCGGGCTACGAGGTCATGAGCCTGCTGATCGCGGACGAGGCGGCGCGATCGGTTGCCCCGGAACCGCCCACAGGGTGATCGAATCCCGCTGGACCGAGCATCGTCCGGAATCCTTGCCCTCAGGAAGCGCGGCATCCGCTCGTTCCCATGGCAGCCTTCCGGGGGGCGCCGGCGCGTGCCGGCGCTCACGGCTGCCCCGGGCCAACCCATCACTGCGCGCTGATCCGCAGCACGCGGACGCGCGCCTTCACGCGGCCGGCCGTGGCCAGCGCGTCGTCCCCTGCACCCAGGTACAGGTCGATGCGGCCCGAGCCCCGGATCGCACCGCCGCAATCGGCTGCGTAGACGATGCGCGGCGCGCGCAGCTCCGGTGGGAGTGACGCATCACCCGGCTCGGGCACGAGCAGCAGCAGCGAGCCGATCGGGATCACCGATGCATCGACGGCCACCGCCTGGCCCGCCAGCAGCCGCATCCCGAACGGTGACTGCGGCCATTGGTCGCACGGCACCTCGCGCCACCAGACGAATCGCTCGTTCCCATCGCATGCTGCCTGCACGATGGCCGGCTCGCGCCCCCACAGTGCGCGCAGGCCATCGAGCGTCGCGTCCTGTGCCGCGAGCGCACCGCGCTCAACCAGCGACGACGCCAGGCTCGTGTACGGTCGCTCGTTGGTTCCGTCGTGCACGAGGCACCGCAGTGTGCCGTCAGCGCCCTCGAGCTGCACGCTGCCGTTGACGGCGGCCATGTACACGCTGAAGGCATCCGTGCCGTGCGCGATCACGGGATGCGCCGGGGGATTCGCCGCCGCGGCCGCGAGCCACTGCGCGCGCGTGGGACCCTCGCCGCCCGG
>JBEGNG010000155.1:0-5268 GCA_041182645.1 Planctomycetota bacterium | reverse complement strand
GGCGGTGTCCCAGCGGACCTGGCCCGACGCGGCATCGATCCGCCTGAAGCGCTCGGCGTGCCGCTCCTGCACGGGGCTCGTCGTCGGGAAGGTCATCAGGTCAAGCCAGTACGGCACCGGCTGCACCAGCGTGATGATCAGCGTGTGGGGCCCCTCGGCGCGCATGGCGACGAGGCGGTCGAACGCTTCGCGCGTACGCAGCCAGAGTCGATCGGCGTCGCCCGGCTCCGCGGCGTGCGCGGCCAACGCCTCGGCCCGCCAGCGCAGGAAGGCCTCGGCCCCCTCGATGCGCAGCTGGATCCCCGCGAAATCCGTCGCGAGGTCGGGCAGCAGCGCGCGCATCCATGCGTAGCGCACGTCATCGGCCGTCACTGGTTCGCCATCGGACCACCGCGCATCGGGCCGCAGCCGGAAGGTCCATGTCCTGCCGTCCTCGCTGCAGGACCAGGACTCGGCGAGCCCGGGCTTCGGCAGCCCGGTCCGTGCATCACGCACGAGCAGCGGTTCGTACAGCGCGCGCGCCACGCGCAGGTCCTGCTGCCAGCTCATGCGCTGCGGGTCCAGCGTGAAGACCTCGGCACTCACGAAGCGGATGTCGGCGCGCGGTTGCGGCTCGGCTCGCCCGAGCCACACCAGGCTCAGGGCAACGATCGCCGCAGGCACCATCCATGGACGCATGGCGGCAGCGTAGCCACCGAGCGGTGGCGGCCCGCGCGCTCCCGGATGGACGCGTCAGGGCGCGGGCTTCTTGGGTGCGGGCTTCGAGGCCGGCTTGCCGGTGGGCTTGGCAGCCGGCTTGCCGCTGGCCTTGAGCAGTTCGGCCATCAGGTCCGCAGCCTTGCCCGTCTCGGCGTAGGCAGCGGCGACGTCCGCATCGATGCCCGCCGGCGGGGCAGCGGCGGCCTTGCGGAGCGCGTCGACCACCGGCGTGAGCGTTCCGGCGAGCGCCGCGCGGTCGGCCGCAGGGGCGTTCGCCAGGTCCTTGCGCATGCCGGCGAGCACGCGGCTGGCACTCTTCATGAGCTGCGCATCCTTGGCGTCGCCCTTGGCCACCCGCGTGGCGATGGCCGACAGCCCGCTGACTTGACCGTTGCGGGCCGCCGACACGACCTTGGCGTCCATCCCGCTGCGCTTGGCGATCGAGGCCAGCGCGCCCAGCTGGCTCATGGAGCAGGCCCACTCGACTTCGCGCTTGGTGGCCTCGGTGATCGCGCGAACCAGGCCATCGGCCTGCGCGGCGTTCATGTCCGTGCCGGCATCGATCGAGGCGACGAGCGCCCGCGAAGCCGCCAGGCGGATCCCGGTGTTGGCCATCGCGGCTGAGCTGCTCAGCTTGGCCAGCTGCTGCAGGGCCTCGTAGGTGCGCACCACGCGCAGCACCTCGATGGCGTTGACGGCCTGGATCGGCTCGCCCCGAAGCACGAGGTCGCCCAGCGGACCGCAGGCCACCTTCGAGAACTCCCCGCGGAAGACCGGCGTCGGGGCTCCGTCGGCCCATGCCGAGAGATCCTGCCGTGCCTGCGTGACCACCGGGACATCGGCGGAGCCCAGGCGCTTGACGCCCGCCTCGACCTCGGTGCGGATCGACTGCTTCTGCGCGTCGGTGAGCGACTTGGCGGAGGCAAGGTCGTCGAGCTGGCCAGCCCGGGCCACCGGGACCAGGGCGGACCACGCCAGCAGGGAGGACGTCAGGATGTGGCAAGCGACGCGCATCGTGGGTTCCAACGGAGTCCGCCCATGGTAGCGCGATGTCCGCGCAGACGATGCCGCTCGGCCCGATTCCGTCGGCCGCGCCTTATCGCGCACCCGTGACGTGCCGCGATGTCGAGCGCCACTAGACTCGCAGCCATGCGAAGCCTCGCGGCCAGCTCGCTCGTCGTGCCGATCGTGCTTGCCCAGTTGGGCGTGGACGGCTCGAGGCCCGCATGCGCCCAGTCGGCCGCCCAAGCGCCCGTCTTGCCCGTCGATCCGGTCCGGGGAGGCCTCGAACGTGAAGGGACGGTCCGCCTGTCGAGCCGCCTCGCGCTCGACGCATACTCGCTCGTCCGCACGTCGGGCGTGACGGCGCAGGAGCTCGATGTCGCGCTCGACATGGTGGAGATGGGCGCCTCGATCCAGCCCGACTCGATCGAAGCCTGGCGCGACGTGCTCGCGCTCGCCGACCTGGTCGGCGCCGGCCAGGAGAGCGCCGCCGCGATCCAGGCGCGCGCCGTGGCCCAGCTGGCCCGGCTCGATCCGGGCAACCAGGTCATCCTCCTGCGCAAGCTCGCGCAGGCGATCGGCTCGCGGCAGACCGTCGAGGGCCGGATGAAGGCGTACGAGCTTGCGCTCTCGCCGTCCTACGCGGGCACGCTGGCGGCGCCGGTCGCTTCACGCCTGGCGCTCGATGCGGCGTTGCTCCAGAACCGCCTGGGCGATGCGCCCGCCTTCGAGACATGGCTCGGCAGGGCCTGCACGACCGATCCGTCGAACCCGATCAGCGCCGAGATGCGCGCCGGACTGTCGGCATCGCTCGATGCGCCCGAGCAGATCGCAGCGGACCTCGTCGCGGCCATCAAGGCCAACCCGGCGTCGTTCGAGCTCTACAGCAGGCTGGGCCGACTCCTCATGAGCCAGGGTGCGTACGAAGGTGCGCGCCGGATGGCGCGCAACGCCGACTTCGCGGTGCGGCCGCAGTTCGAGCTCGTGGGGTTCGAGCCGGTGACCCCGATCGTGATCGAGCGCTGCATGGCCGAGTGGGCCGCCGGCAGCACGGAGCAGGCCCGACGCAGGCTGCACGAATTCGACCAGCTCCGGTACGAGGTCTTCCGCGATCTCGCGCGCCAGCAAGGGCTCACCGGCACCCGCGAGGAAGTCCAGGGCCTGGGCATTGCGCCGGATGGGCAGGCCGAGATCCTGCGCCTGGCGCTCGAGCTGGCCGACCTCTCGCTTGCCGGTTCGGCAGCGAAGCCCGATGGATCGAAGCCCGCGGCCGCCGCGCAGGGCGCTGCCGTGGATGCCGTCCAGAAGGTGCGCACGGACGTCCTCGCCGGACTCGACGCGCAGGCGCGTTCGATCGCGCAGCATGACGATGCCGGCCCAGCGAGCAAGGCCGCTCCCTTGCTGCTCGGTGCGCAGCTCTGCGCCGCGAGCAACGGGCCCGAGTCCGAGACCCGGGACTGGATCGCCCGGGTCGAGGCGGTCGCGCCGCTCGATCCCAAGGCCCACGCTCGGTTCGAGGGCTGGATCGCGCTCGGCAAGGGCGACGCCGCAACCGCAGCGCGTCACTTCGCGGAGGCCGACCCCGATGCGCCGCTCACCATGCTGGGCATGGCCGAGGTGGATCGCCTCGAGGGCAGGAAGGACCGGTCACTCGACCTGCTGCGTCGCCTGGCGCAGCGGGATGCAGCGGGCCCCATCGGGCTCCTCGCGCGGGCGCGGTGGGAAGCGCTCGCCGGCTCGCCGCTGGTGCTGCCGCGGGCAGCCGAGTTCGAGCGCATCGCGAAGGGCGTGCCTGAATTCTGGGATGCGGTGCTGCGCAACGAGAAGGCGGCGGTCCTCGTCGACGGCGTGCCGATCGACACCACGCTGCAGCCGTTCGATCCGATGCTCGTGCGCCTCACGGTCACGAACGTCTCGCCCTATCCGCTGGCGCTGGACGAAGGCGGGCCGATCCTTCCCTCCCTGGTGCTGCAGCCGACGCGGCTGCAATCGGGAACGGCCGTCGACTCGCCCGCGGTGGTGCCGATGGACTCGGCCCTGAGCCTCGCGCCCGGGCAGAAGCTGGTCATCCAATCGGACATGCGTCGATGGCCGGTCGGCCTTGCGGCGGAGCAGCGTCCGCTCGAGAGCGCTTCGATCTCGTTCCGTGCGGTCGCGAATCCGGTGTTCGTCGGCAGGGGAGTCGCCATCGGGGCGATCGGTGCCGAGACGGCGATCGAGCCCATGTTCGTGAAGGCGCCGATCACGAACGATGCCTGGATCTCGTCCACGCTCGCAGCGATCAGGAATCCCGACACGGCCTCCGACCTGCTGGGGACGGCGCTGCTGATGTGGGTCGGTGCCGGCGCGGAGGCACAGGCGAAGCAGCTCGACGATGCGCGGACCAACGCCCGCAACGCAGCGGACGCCGCCAACCGGGCGCAGCGGGCGGCGGATCTCCAGGCGATCGAGCAAGCCAAGTCCAGCGGTGCCGAGCCGCCGGCGATGCGCGAGCCCGTCGAGCCCGAGTCGGTCGATGCCGCGAAGTGGCCGCTGGTCCGTTGGCGGGATCCCGTCTGGGACGGCGTCGCGGCCGCGATCGCCAGGATGCCGCCCCACGCACAAGCCTGGCTGCTGCTCGTCAGCCCCGGGCGTGCCGAGGGCATGGACAAGGTCCGCGCAGCCGTCCGGGACGTGAAGGACCCCACGGTCCGGCTCGCCTACCTCTTCGGTGCGATCGTCACGCAGGACGACCCGGTCATGGCCGAGGAACTCGCGAGCAAGGATCCCGTCCGCCTGCACAGGGCGGAGGGCCTGCTGGCCACGCTGCGCAGGAACCTGCAGGGCGCGCTCGACCTGAGGAAGCTCCAGATGGACCAGCGGCGCGAGTTCGACCTCACCAGTCCGCAGCCGCGTTGAGCGGAGCCGCCGTCCCGGATGCGGGAGTGAACGCCCGGTTCACTCGCCCGCGCGCTGGCGCAGGTTGTCGAGCACGTTCATGAAGTTGATGTACGCGTCGTACGGACTGTCGTACGGGCTGAGCGTCGTACGGACTGTCGTACGGGCTGAAGTACTTGTGCACGTCGCCGTCGGCCCAGTACTTCGTGCACATGTAGTAGAGGTGGTCGCTCGTGGTGAGCTTGCGCCAGTCCTCCAGGATGTACGGATCGCCCTCGCCGTGGCGGCGGCGCACCGACGGTTCGAGCCGGTAGAGCTCCGCCGCGGCGTTGTCCTGCAGCGGGTTGCCCAGCCAGGCGCTCAGGTCGCGCTCGCTGTCGGCCCATGACATGGGTCGTTCCACGTCGTACGTGCCGACGGGTGAGTGCATCGACGTCACCTGGCTCGGCGTCAGGAACCCGTTCTGCCCCGGGTTCACGTCGAACACCTTCTCCGGCAGCGCATCGAGGAACCCGAAGATGCCCGTCTGTTCCCACTGGTGCTCGCCGAAGGTCTCGTAGTCCATGAACAGGTTCACCACGTGGCCGTCGCCGTTGACCTGGTTCACCCACTGCGCGAAGCGCTCGGCCGACAGCGGCCACTCGCGCCAGTTCCGGTCGCCGAAGCGGAACGCGATGTCGTCGCTGAGCC
>JBEGNG010000154.1:0-4808 GCA_041182645.1 Planctomycetota bacterium | reverse complement strand
GCTATGAAGCTGCCTTTTGACGAAACGAGGTACTACTCGCAAGTTAAGGCACTCTCAGCGTGCATCGAGATCGCTCATAATGCTTCGTTACTGTAAGATGACATTATAGACAGAGCTGACCAGAGGAGGTCGCAAAAAGCAGCTCACAAAATATATGGTGCAAGCAATGCAGTGTTCTCCTCTGACTTTATGATATCCCGTGCCAGTAGAATGCTTACTGAGATCTTTGACACCACACACATCTCTCAGATTTTCTCAACAATCCTCTACAACCTTGTCTTTGTATGCGACTTTTCCTTACTCTTTTTTAGGGCGAACTGATTTAAGCCAAGAGAGACATGTCAAAGAAAGGAGCACCTGTGGCCGAAGATGAGTACGATATCGAAGAATACTTCAACTCATACATCGCGAAGACTTATTATAAGACAGCATCAATGATATCTCTCGGCTGCAGGGGTCTTGGAATCATATACGACCTTGACATAGACGCATAGAGACGCCTTTTCCAGTTTGGAGCACATTTAGGCATAGCTTTCCAAGTCCATGACGATATTTTGGACTACACGCAGAACTCAGAGCAACTGGGTAAGCCCGCTTACAACGACATAAAAGAGGTATGGACGATGTTCTTATCTTATTTAGGGTATCGTTACATCACCATTGGTCTATACATTGGTGCATCTGCAATAGAAGCAAGACCCCTTGGCTCCGAAATTCCTGCAAATGCTGAAAAGGAAATGCGAAATGGAGGGTGATGTTCCCTTGGCCATCGAAGGTCACCCCGAACAGGTTGCCGAGCGTGGCGAGATCCCACGCCGGAGCCGTGAAGTCCTGAGGCGTCCACAACTGGCCCGAGCCGAGGATCGGAGCCAGCGACTGATCGCCGGTGTCGACCAAGCGGAGCACGCTGATGTTGCCCGCGGGAGCATCCTGGCGTCCGAACGTCACCGCCGTGACCTGGCCCGGGGCGAAGGGTTGGGGCAGCGCATCGACCAGCGGCGGCCGCGCGCCGCAGCATTCGCGGCACTCGGGCGCCGTCAGTCCGGAGTCCTTCGGGCACGGTTCGCCCGTGCACGTGAAGGACACCTGGCCGGATCCGAGCGGCTCGTTCGTGCGGATCATGATGCGGACCATGTACGTGCGGTCGCATGAGAGTTCGCACCGCACGAACGACTGCTTCCCGCAGCCGTCGTCGTTGCAGCAGCGGATCGGCAGCTGCGAGTCGGGGCAGCCGCAGGCGCTCGGCTCGTACACGGCGACGATGGTGTTCAGCGTCGTGAGGCCGCACGTGCTGATCTCGACGATGCCGTTGCACTCGGATCGGTAGCAGATCCACAGGTCGCGCACGGCATCGATGGGCTGCGTCAGGCACGGTTCGCCGACGATCCCTCCGGACACCTGCGAACCCGCAAAGTCGAAGTTGACGACCGCATCGCCGCTCACCTGGAACGGCGCGGCGCAGTCATCGGTGGCTTGCGGGGCAGCATGGGCGGCGGTGCCGAGCAGGCACAGCGCCGAAACGATGGACGCGAGGATCTTCATGGTCGGGCTCCGTGGCACGAAGGGGAGGACAGGGCTGGTCGCCACACGGCCCGACGACAGGTGACGCACCTTGTCACGCACATGGGTCGATGAGGCGGGAAACCGCATGAATGACGCGTGTTTTTGCGCGCATTGAATCAGCGCCGCCGCCGCCGCCGGGCGGCCGCATGAACGCAACTCTCGGTACCGCATGGTCTTGGGGCCATGCCGGCGTGCCCAGCCGATCCGTTCGCGCCGGTCAGCGGCCGAACGTCGAGAGCACGACGCCCAGGTCCGCACCATCGACCGTGCCGTCGCCGTTGAGGTCGGCGGCGCAGCCTGCGCAGGTGCCCCAGGTGGCGAGCAGGATGCCCAGGTCGGCACCATCGACGTCGCCGTCGCCGTCGATGTCGCCGGCAGGGACCTCGCACTCGTCGGGCACGAGGTCGCCGTCGATGTCGGTGGCGCTCGGCGGCGCGATCACGATCGCGCTCGGCCGCGGCGCATCGGCCGGATAGATGCGGTAGGTGCGCTCGGTGTAGCCGTTGGCGAGGGCGAAGCCGTTGACCGTCGAGCTGGAGTTGGGTGCCGCGGCGAGCACGGCGCGTCCGTCGCCCGCGGCACACAGCGCCACCACGCCATCGAGCAGCAGGCCGTTGTCCACGTCCCACTCGCCCAGGTCGGTGCCGTCGGCCGCGATGCGGATGATGCGGTCGAGCGCGCTTGCGGCCAGCAGCACCGAGCCGTCGGCCATCGCGAAGGCGCCGCGCAGGTCAGGCACCTGCGCCGAGAGGTCGGCGAGCGTGCGCCCTGAACCCTGCGGCCAGCTGAAGGCCATCACGATGCCGGTGCTGCGCGTGGCGATCGCCTCGTGCGTGCCGTCGGGCAGGGTGCGGAAGACGAGGTCACGTGCGTCCTGGTCCGCGAAGGCCGGGAGCCAGCTCGCGGACAGCGTGCCGTCGGCCTCGTGCAGGCTGGTCCGGCCGTTGCGCTGCATGACGGCGATCCGGCCATCGGGGGCGACGGCGATGGCGCGCAGCTGGTTGGCGAACGCGGGGCCCCAGCGCACGGCGGCATTCGACGGCGACGTGCGGTCCAGCGCCCAGGCGTTGATGCCCTCGATGGCCAGCAGCCGGCCATCGGGTGCGATCACCAGGTCCTCGATCGCCGCGGTGCCCAGGGTGACCGTGCGGCGCAGGACGCCCGAGCGCGGATCGAGTTCGCGCAGCAGGCCGTCGTCGCGCGAGCCGACCCAGCGCGATCTCGAGCCCTGCAGCTCGGCGAAGTCAGCGGTGCCGTCGCCGTCGCAGTCCTCGCAGGCATCGGGCACGCCGTCGCGCGAGCGGTCGGCGGCCATGTCGGCCAGGAGTTCGTCGCTGTCGGCGATGCCGTCGCCGTCGCAGTCGGGCTCGCACGACTGGAGCACGAAGTCGCCGTTGGCATCGCGCGCGGGATCGAGCGCGGCGTCGATCGAGTCCGCGACGCCGTTGCCGTCGCAGTCGGGTTCGCAGGCGTCGGGGCGGCCGTCGGCGTTGGCATCGGTGAGCGCGCCCGCGGCGATCTGGACGGGGTCCGGCGTACCGTCGGCGTTGCAGTCCTGGCAGGCATCGAGCAGGCCGTCGGCGTTGGCGTCCAGCGACGCATCCGCGGCGATCTCGGCGGCGTCGTCGCGCCCGTCGTCGTCGCAGTCGCGCGCCAGGCAGGGCGCCGCGGAGACGAACGACTTGATCGGATCGACCGTGCCCGCATGGAAGCGCAGGTCGATGTTCGAGCTCGCGCCGGAGACGACATGGCAGTAGCTCATGATCGTGCCGCGTTGCACGGTGCCGCCCGCGCAGCCGTCGATGCCGTAGTCGTGGGTGTGCGCGGTGCCCAGGTTGTGGCCGAGCTCGTGCGCGGTCACGTTGATGTCCCAGTTGCCCGGGTTGGTCACGATCGGGTCGGCGAAGCGGCCGTTGAGGTAGCCGTTGACCGAGTAGCCGTAGTCGGTGCACGCCGCGCTCAGCCAGGCGACGCCGCCGTAGGGCAGGTCGCGGCGGCCGGTCAGCAGCGTGAAGAGGTCGCGGTCGACGTCGGCGCCGTTCTCGTTCCACCAGGCGCGGAAGGGCCCGAGCGGATCTGGCTGGTTGAAGAGGTCGTCGGCATCCGGCTGCAGCCGCACGTACGCGAGCACGATCGAGGTGTCGCAGTCGCGCCGGTAGATCGCCGACACGGCGCCCACGAGCGTGGCGACGTACTCCGTGGTGGCTCGGCCATCGCCCGCGAAGATGCGCATGAACTCGAAGTCGGCATCGACCGCGAGCTCGACCACCGGACGCGCGCCGGGCACGATCACGCCGGTACCGGCGAGGCTGCCGTCGTGGCCGCCGTGGTGACCCGCGCAGTCGGCACCGCAGGTCGGCACCTCAGGCGCGGCGGTCCCCATGGTGCGCACGAACTCGACTGGTCCCGAGCAGAGCCCGGGTGCATCGCTGTCCGCGCGGCGCAGCGTCCAGGTGCCTCCTCCATGACCGAGGTCGATCGTCGCTGCGATCCCCGTCGTGCCGACGCCGACGTACGCGCTCGAGTTCGGGTGGCCGATGACCGCGCCGTGGAAGTGGAGCACGCCGTGCAGCGTGGCGGTGAGTTCGTCGCTCCCGCGGCGCGCGGTCGAGCCGAGCTCGACGATCGCGTCGTGGGCGACGGCGGTCATCGGGCGAAGGTCGAGCGTCAGCGTGCCCAGATGGTGCACGGGCATGTCGACCTGCAGGGAGACGCCGGCCTTGGTGGCCGCAGCCCGTGACGCTCGCCACGCGGCGAGCGAGGCGTGCAGCCCGGGTGCCGTCCGGAGGTTGCCGGCCGCATCGCGCTCGAGCCAGGCGGCGGGAGCAGCCGCGGGAGGCGCCTTCGTCGCAGCCTCGAGCGGCAGCATGGGGTCGGCGGGCCCGCACACGACCGCGGCGGCAAGGACGAGGCTCAGGATCGACATGGCACAACCCTACGCCGGATGCGGGCCGTGGCAACGGGGAAGATCGGCATTCACGGGGGCAAGGGCGGATTCGGGACCCCGGCCCGGCCGATCACACGTCCAGGTTCTTGACCTCGAGCGCGTGCTTCTCGATGTAGGCGCGGCGCTGCTCGACATCCTCGCCCATGAGCACGTTGAAGAGGCGGTCGCACTCGGCGGCGGCCTCCATGCTCACCCGCAGCAGCGTGCGTCGCGAGGGGTCCATCGTGGTTTCCCAGAGCTGCTCGGCTTCCATCTCGCCCAGGCCCTTGAAGCGCTGGACCTCGATGCCGCGGCGACC
>JBEGNG010000153.1:0-4867 GCA_041182645.1 Planctomycetota bacterium | reverse complement strand
CCTTCAGGCGGACCTTCTCCTTCTGTCGGTTGGGCACCTCGATGCCGACCGCCGTCGAGCCCACCATGTTGGGGATGATGCGGATGTTGGGCGCGCTCAAGGCACGCGCGATGTCCTTGCTGATGTTCTCCAGGCGGGCCACGCGCGTCCCTGCAGCCAACTCGACGGAGTACAGCGTGACCACCGGGCCGCTCTCGATCCCGACGACCTCGCCCTCGAGCTGGTAGGTCGCCAGCGTCTGCGTGAGCGTGGCGGCCTGGTCACGGACGAAGGCCTCGATCTTCTCGCTGAAGTTCGACTCGGGTTCGTCCAGCAGTTCGATGCCCGGGAACTGGTAGCCCTCGTAGTTCTCGGTGCGGGGAATGTCCTGGTCGCGCGCGACGGTCTGGGTCTTGCCCGACATGCGCACCGGCAGGCGGGCCATCCGCTCGCGCAGCTCCTCCTCGGTCAGGGCCTTGGGTGCTTCCACGGCGCCGTCGATCCCGGCTTCGTCGTCATCGCCCGCGTCAGCGTCATCGGCCTCGACATCCTCGTCCTCGCACGATGCCTCGGCGTCGAACTCGCCCTCGCCGGTCGCCTCGTCCTCATCGGCATCAAGCACGGCGACCGCGGTCCCGGCCGTTTCGGCTTCCGCCGCCTCGGCCTTCGCCTTGCGGCGCATGGGCCTGGCCTTGGGTTCATCCTGCTCGGCGGCCGGTGCGACGGACACCGTCGCCATGGCGGGAGCGGGCTTGGCGGTCGCGCGGGCGATCAGGCCGCGCCAGTCGGTCTTCCACAGGGGCTCGATCGCCTCGCCCACGCGCGCGAAGGCCCGCGGCAGCATGCCGAGCAGTTCATCGGCCGCGACCATGAGGCCGAGCACCAGCGCCAGCAGCAGGATGAGGCTCGTGCCGATGCCGTTGAACCGGGCCACGAACTGCTGCGCGAACCACTGCGGGATCAGGCCTGCTTCCGCGCCGGCCAGCGAGCCCAGCCGGGGGAACCAGGTCGCGTGCAGCGCGCTGGCCGCGATCATGGCGATCACGGCACCGATGGCGCGCACCACGGGGTGCGAGATCGAGCGGCCCGTGAAGGTCGCCCACAGTGCGATCCCACCGAGGAGCATCGGGATCCAGGCGCCGAAGCCGAAGGCCTCGTAGACGCACAGCGCAACCATGGCGCCCACGGCACCCATGAGGTTCGCGGGCGGTTGGTTCCAGGTCGCCACCGTGCGGCTGGGCGCATCGGCGGCGTCGAAGGACACCAAGGCCAGTGCCACGAGCACCCAGGTCGCGAACGCAACGATCCATCCGATCTTGCGCGTGAGCGGGGCAGGGGGGAGGTCGAGGACAGCACGCCCGGTGGGGCGTGCAACAGCCGTTGGCGAAGTCCGTGCCATGCTGGATTCATCGGCGTTCCGGGGCCTTGCCGATGAGCCGACTTGGGTGGCTTTCGCTACCTTCCACGCCCATGCATTTCCGACTCGTCGACCAGGTGCTCGAGCGATCAGCCGACCGCGTCGTCGCGATCAAGAACGTGACGATCGCCGAGGAGTACCTGCAGGACCACTTCCCCACCTTCCCGGTGCTGCCCGGGGTGTTCATGCTCGAGGCGCTCGTCCAGACGGGCCGCGAGCTCCTCGTGGGGCGCGGGTGCGGGCGGGTCGTGCTCGGTCAGGTGAAGGGGCTGAAGTACGGCAGCTTCGTCCGCCCCGGCGACACGCTCCGCATGGAGGTGACCTTCGACAAGGAGGTCGACGGCGGCTGGCAGCTCAAGGGGCTCGCCACGGTGGTCCGGCCCGGCGAGGGGGCCGCCGACACGGCCTGCACCGGCCGCCTTATCATGCGGCCCGTCCGAATTCCTGCACCGGTTGGGGCCTGAGGGCCGATATCGGTCCATTGACCCGTTCCGAGATTTGACCCCCTGAGGGAGGCCTGACGTGGCGTTGACGAATGACGAGATCTTCCAGAAGGTCCAAGGTGTGCTGGTTGATGCCCTGGGCGTCGACGACGGCGACGTGACCCCCGATGCCGTGCTGACGACCGACCTCGGTGCCGAGAGCATCGACTTCCTCGACATCACCTTCCGCCTCGACAAGGCGTTCAGCACCCCCGACAAGCCCTTCAAGATCGGCCAGGGTGAACTCTTCCCCGAGAACCTGATGGCCAACCCCGACCTCGTCAAGGACGGCAAGTTCACCGATGCCGGCATGGCGCTCCTCAAGGAGAAGATGCCGCACGTGAACTTCGCCAGCTTCGACGCCGACCGTCGCGTCGAGGCCGTCAGCGAGCTCTTCACCGTGAAGAGCCTCTGCGACTTCGTCGCCCGCAAGCTCGGTCATTGAGCCCGCGTCCGCACGCGCCCGGTGCGCGGTGCGGCCACGACGGTCTCGTCCGGCACAGGACGCCCGCCCATGCGATGGATGTGGATCGACCAGATCACGGTCTTCGAGCCCAACCGCCGCATGGTGGCGGTCAAGAACGTCAGCCTGGCCGAGGAGCACCTGCACCAGCACTTCGCCGCGGGACCTGACGGCCCGGCGTGCCCGGTCATGCCCATGAGCCTCATGGTCGAGGGCATGGCGCAGACGGCCGGCGTGCTCGTCGGAAGCGTGAACCGTTTCCGCGAGAAGGTGATCCTGGCCAAGGTGAACGATGCCCGCATCGATCGTGAGGTCATCCCCGGCCAGACGATCCGCTACGACGCGACCATCGAGCGCATGGATGCCGCCGGCGCGAGCACGATGGGCGTGATCGACGTGCTCGACCACCGCACGGGTGCATGGGAACGCATCGGCGAGATCAACCTGATGTTCAGCCACATCGATGCCAACCGCAGTGGGCTCCAGTTTCCCGAGCACAACTTCGTGTTCAGCGACAACTTCAGGCTCATCCTCGAGCAGGCCGGGCTCGGCTCGCTCGCGGACTGAGCCGTCGCCGACCGCGGGGCCAGCCGACCGAACGGTCCCGCTCCCACGATCCCATGGAAAAGGCCTCGCTCGGGGAGGCACGCACCGAGCAAGGCCGATCCAGGGTCCAGTGAAGGTGGCGCCCGTGATCCGTTCCCGGCTGACTCGTTCGAGACCCAGCCGGCGGTGTCACCCGCCACGGACGAAGGGTCGAATCCAGTCGGGCGGCGTGCAAGCGAACGGATCGAATTTCTTCGCGCCGTCGGGAAACCCCTAGACTCCGGCCCGTGTCCCACCATCTCGCCGTCTTTACCGGCTCCTTCGATCCCGTCACCTACGGGCACCTCGATGTGCTGCAGCGTGCGCGGGGGCTCTTCGACGAGATCGTGATCGCCGTCGGCCACAACCCGGACAAGCCGGGCGTCTTCAGCTTCGAGGAGCGGGTCGACCTGCTCAACGAACTCGTGGGCGAGCTCGTCGCCACCCACCCGCGCGGTGCGTCGGTACGCGTGGCGCACTACACCGGGCTGACCGTCGACTTCGCCCGCGAGGTGGGCGCCAGCGCGATCATCCGCGGCATCCGAAACGTCACGGACCTGAATGCCGAGTGCCAGGCGGCGATCACGAACCGCCAGGTCGCCGGGATCGAGACCGTCTTCATCCTCACGAGCGAGAAGTACGCCTACGCCAGCAGCAGCCTGATCAGGCAGATCGCGGCGTTCGGGGGCAGCATGGACACGCTCACGCCGTTCGTGCCCGACCGCGTGCAGGCTGCGCTGCGCACGAAGCTCGACGACCCATCGAACCCGCTCGGCAGGCTCCGCGCCGAGCAGGCGCAGGACTGATCCGCTTCGGAACCCGGCGGTCCGCGCGCCGGACCGAACCCAACAGAGGACCGAACCATGGCCGCTCCAACGATCCGCATCATCTCGCTCGGTGCCATGGCAGGCCACCCGCTCTGGGGGGAGAAGGGCGACGTGCGCGCCGCGCACGCGACCACCACGCTGATCGAGGCGGCGGGACGCCGCATCCTCGTCGACCCGAGCCTGCCGCCCCAGGTGCTGCTGCCCCGCATGCAGGAGCGCACCAACCACCCGCCCGAAGCGATCACCGACGTCTTCCTGACCAGCTTCCAGCCCATGCGCCGCCGGGGCATCATGGCGTTCGACAAGGCGGAGTGGTGGATCACCGAACGTGAACGCGAGGCGTCGCAGGCGAGCCTGCGCGAAAGCCTCGACCAGGCCGAGGAGGCCGAGGACCGCGACCTCATCAGGCTGGTCGAGTCCGAGATGGCGCTGCTGGCACGATGCCGTGACTGCGAGGACCACCTCGTCGAGGGCGTGGACCTCTATCCGATGTACGGCGTCACGCCCGGCAGCGCTGGCCTGCTGGTGCTCGACGCGTCCAGCGCCACGCTCGTCTGCGGCGACGGCATCCCCACGCTGGAGCACCTCGCGCAGGGCAAGGTCCTGAGCCCGTGCTGGGACCTCGAGGCGGCGCAGGAGAGCTTCCGCGAGGCCCTCGAGGTCGCGGACGTGCTCGTGCTGGGCCGCGACGGCATGGTCGTGAACCCGGTGCGCCGGCTGATGTGATCCGCGCGCCGCGCCCTACACTTCCTGCATGATCGAAGCGACCTCGACCGAGGCCGGCGAACGCCAGCCGGTGACGATCCGAACGCTGATGCGCATGGTCCGTTCGGGACAGCGCTTCGCGTGCCTGACCTGCTACGACGCCACGACGGCGCGCTGGCTCGAGCGTTCCGGCGTGCACGTGCTGCTGGTGGGCGACACCGCCGCCGAGGTCGTGCTCGGGCTGCCGGGCACGGTGCATGCGCCGCTCGACGTGCTGCTCGCGCTGACCGCGGGCGTGAAGCGCGGTGCGCCCAACACGGTCGTCATGGGCGACATGCCCTTCATGAGCTACCAGGCCGATGACGCCGAGGGGATCCGCAACGCCGGGCGCTTCCTGACCGAAGGCATG
>JBEGNG010000152.1:0-4885 GCA_041182645.1 Planctomycetota bacterium | reverse complement strand
CAATCGGCACTTGAACCCGCGCCTTGGTCCGTGTCCACCAACTGCCAGGCGCAGTGCGATGCCAACAACCCGATCCCCACGGATTGCTCGACCCCAGAGCGCGCCTACCTGTGCTGCGTGTCTCGAGCGGACCTTGACTACTGCTATGCGCTGTGCGCCTGCGCGCAAGCTCCATCGCCCTCCCTGTGCTCGATCGCCGCTGCCGCCCGACATGCGATCCTGATCGCAGGCTGCGCGATTGACGAGCTAGACCTCTAGTTGCCAACATGCGCCATGTTCGGGGGATCGTTGGCTGGACTGCGTAAGAGAGAACCCGTTCGTGATCTGCCCTGACCGCACCACGCCCTCCGATGATGACGACCGCTCCGCACGGGAGCGTGGCGACTTTGTCGAATCACACCGCCCCACCTGGGTGCGGATCGACGCACGCTGCCGGCGGGCGTGGCTTGCTGGCGCGGTGGTGGCGGCGATCTGGGTTGCACTCGTCTTCGTGCCGCTGCTCATCGTGCGGCTGAGCCAGTCCACATTCGGACAGTCGGAACTTGGCCTCTCCGGGCCGGATCTCGAGGCCGTCCTCGGGATCGCGCTCGTGACACTGCGCGCCGCTGCATTCGGATCCGCGGTGGCGATCGCGATCTGGTTCGACCTACTTGCGCGGAGCATTCCCGTCTGGGGTGCCTTTGGGCCGCAGGTGATCGAGAGAAGCGCACTCGGCGCATGGTGGCGCTGGCTCGAGCGGGCACTCCCCTCGCCATCGGTTGCGGTCGGGTTCCTGCTCCTCCCTGCCCTGCTTCGGCTCGCGGTTCCGTTGCGAATCACGGGCCCAGAGGTGGCGCCCTCGGTCAGCATCGTCGCCACCATCGTGTACCTGCTGGTCGCGCTCCTCACGACGCTGTCGGCATGCGCGGTGTGGCGCGCAGGCACGATGGTGCACGGCGGGCGCCGCGCCGGCATCGCGCGCCACGCATGGATGCCGCTCGGGCTCTGGTCGGGCGCGCTGATCGCCCTTGCCCTGAGCAGCACCGCGTTCCGGGACCGCCTTCCGCTCATCGCGCCCGTCCTGGGCGTCCTGGTCTGGATACTCGCCTTTGCAAGGCTTCACCGGACGATCCAGAGGGCGATCCGTGCGGACTGATCGTCGCGGACCAGCTCCGTTCGAGGCCGACACGGCCGATGATGCGACGCTCGCGGCGCTTGTCGCCGCCGACGCGGAGCGTTGCGTGCGCGAGCACCTGATGATGCCGACCATCCGGCGCTATGCGCAGGCGGTTGATCCCATCCGGAACCCGCTGGCTGCCGCTGAGGTGGCCGCGCAGGTGGTGGAAATCGTCCGCTCCGATCGCGACCGGCTGGTTGCTCGGCTTGTACAGCGCTATCCGCGGTGGGCGCCGCACCTCCGCCGCGCGGCGCTCGCGATGGATCTCTCGGCCCCGGTGCTGGATGGTGTCGACCTTCCGACCGAAGTCGGTTCACCGCTCGCCGACGGACGCCGACGGTTTCAGATCGTCGACCAACTGAGTCAAGGAAGCGAGGGCGTCGTCGCACTGGCAGTCGACCGCTGCACAGGCGAGGAGAAGGACGCAGTGGTCAAGTTCAAGCTGCGAGCTCCGAGTGTCATGCCACCAGGGATACGGGGGACCGCGCACGCGGGTGAACCGACGCCCTGGGAGTCCGAGGCGCGACGAACAACGCGCGCAGCCTGCCGCTGCACGGTGCGCGTGCTCGAATACGGCACCATCGATGCCACTTCGACCGGTGACGGCGAAGGCGCAGTCGGATTCATCGCGTTCGAGCGGGTCCAGGGCACTCCGCTCGCCGCGCTCATCGCTGCGGAGTGCGACCTGGATCCCGATGAGCTCGCCAACGAGTTTCTCGACATCGCGCGAGGGCTCGATTCCATGCACCACCGCGGGATCGTCCACGGCGACATCAGCCCGGCGAACCTACTGCTCGGCGATGACGGCAAGCTCCGGCTCATCGATTTCGGCAACGGAGTGCAGCACGGATCTGCCTCCGCACATCGGGATTCACAGCAACTCGCGATGTGCATCGTCGCAGCGGCACTTGGGCACATCCCCAGTGCAGGCCGACTCGACGCATGGCTTCGACTGGATGTGGCTGGCGCGCTTGCGCGGAGCGCGACGCGTGCGGTGGGACGCGACATGGATGCCGCCGCATTGGCCGACGCGGTCGCCGGCGAGGTCGCGGCGACGCGACGATGGCGTGTCGTCGTGGGTGCAGCGGTGACAATCATCGTGTTCGGCGGAATGCTGCTGGCAGCCGAGGTAGCCGCGATGTAGGCTGTGAGTGACTTGAAACGGCGGAGTAGATATGTCAGGGCCGACTTTCAACCACGAATCATCGTCTCTTGCACGCGACGCTCGCGAGTCCGCGCAGTGGAGCGCGCTCCTGACCGAGCTCCGGCCCATCCTGGCAAGGCGGATTCGGCGCCTTCGCGGTCCGCGCCGCGGCTGCGATCTCATGACCAGCGACCTCGCGTCGTCATCGATGGTCCGACTCATCGAGGCCACGCGACGCACGGGCGCCGTTGCGGAGCGCACGCATGCACTACGCCTCGCCTTCACCGTCGCGCGATCGGTCTTCATCGATGCGATCAGGCTCCAGGCGCGCAGACAGCGCACGCTTGACGCTGTTCGACTCGCTCGCGCCGCGGATACCGTCAAACCGCCAAGCGAAGCGCAGAACGAAATTCCATCATCGCACGAAGCGGCCGACGATCGCACGGACCTCGAGTCCGTCGACCGCATGCTCCGCGGGCTCAGCGACGATGAGCGCGCGATCGTGCTTCGACGCGCCCGAGGCGATACCTGGGCGGCCATCGGCGAGGAGTTGGGAGCCAAACCGTCCACGCTCCGACAACGCATGACGGCGATCCGGGCACGCTTGCGTCCGATCGGCCCGACTGGCTGAGACCCGATGGCTCAGCCCCCGATGGCTCAACCATGTGCGAACCTTTCACCGCCGCGGCAGCTCATCGTGCGACGAACGCAGGAATCGTGGCCAAGACCGTCGATCCGACCCGGAGCTCGGCCTGAGCCGCCGTCGACACTTCGGCCGTTGCGCCACACCGGACCGCAGCTTCGAGAATCACCAGATCAGCCTGCGAAGCCCGCATCGCGCGAACAACGGTGCACGATCCGTCGGTCACGCGCACCCCTGCTGGCAGGATCCACTCCGGCATCGCTCCGCGCGGATCGAACCCGGGAGGCATCTGCACAATTGCGCGCAGCCGATGGATGCTCTGCTCGCGAAGGACCATCGCCCGAGGCGCCGCGGAGACAAGTATCGCGCCATCCTCTGCCCTGACTCCCGTCGCGCGAACAAGCGTCCTCTGGGTTGCACCATCTGAAAAGGTGACATCGAGATGCACCTCCCGAGGACCAAGCGAGGCGATAGACAATCGCAACGGGACCACGACGGTTCCTTCAGCCGTCACCGGCCCGCCGAGGCCTTCCGCACGCAGGCAACCGCAGCTTGGAACGACGCCCGTGATACGCACTTCCTCGCCCAGTGCACGCCCTTCGGGGTGGCGGATCGAGGCCGCTCCGATGACCTGCACCTCGACATCGCCGACTGCTGCCGTGCCAAGGTCGATGATGCTCTCGCGCGGCGTCAAGTCGGCCGCACGCCAGAGCCAGACCATCGCACCGACCGCAATCAGCGCCGCCATGGCGATGGCCGGCCGCCGCAGGTCCGCACGCAACCGATTCACGGCTATGCGCCATGCAATCCAGATCACCGCCACGCCCATGATGCCCGCCATCAGAACCCACAGACCGCGAGGAGCGGCATCGCTCATCGAGGTTCCCCGCAGTGGGGGCGGTGCTGTATCGCCCACGGTCGATGAAACACCGCTCGAGCCAAGTGATCCCCATGTCGTAGCCGATTCGGCGCGACAGCGTCGCGTCAGCAGGTCGCCGCCCGAGACCCACTCGGCGGACAATGGCGCTTCAAGCGCATACTGCGCTCCGCGGACCGTCACGACAGACTCGCCGATGACGCCCATGCTCGCCTCGCGATCGTCCACGACCGTCACGCCGGCGACACACCAACTGCGGATATCGACGAGTTCATCGACATCTGCGGGTGCGGCGGCATGCGCGTCCAGCGTGTATTCCGTCCGGATGACATCCGGGGAGGTTCGGCCAGGCCACCATGCATAGTTTCGACGTTCTGCTTTAGCGACGATCGAGCGATCACCGATTGCGAGGAATCGAAGCGCCTCAACCTCGCCCCCGCCCGCTGCGGGCAATCCGTCTGCCGGCGCTTCGAACCCGATCCTGCGCATTCTGAGCGCACGCAGCGCATCGCGGTGCCCGCTCGGCGAACCAACCTCGATCGAGAGGGGCGCGATGCGCGAGCCCGCGAGCGCCTCGGGCACCCTGAGCGTTCGCACGTCCGTCGCTTCGGACACGGCGCCGCCAGTCGACTCGAGTGCCTCGAGCTCCGCGATACGCAGGATGTCCAACGGGGGCACCAAACTTGGAACACCGGCGAGCAACCCCGCATCCACGATTCGCCCATCGACGGGCCCATGGTCTTGCACCCTGACGATCGCACTGGACCCGACACCGGTTCGGAGGAAGACGGGGGAATCGATCGACATCCACACCAGTTCCATCGGCGGCGTCGCCAGTGCGTGCGATGTGCCACCATCCTCAGCCCTGAGCCACGCCGCGTCCCCACGGGCCACGACGGCCAGCGTGCCCTCGAGCGTGGGCGGGACGCCGGGAGCAAGGGACGGTGGCGGGAAGGTGATGCGGTACTTCCATGTCGCCTCGACGCCCCTGTCCGAAGGCGAGGCCGAGCATGCGAGTTCGGCGAGCAAGGCAAGGAGCACCGGCGTGATCGCAGGCATCGTGAA
>JBEGNG010000151.1:0-4932 GCA_041182645.1 Planctomycetota bacterium | reverse complement strand
ACGTGCGTGGCCTTCGTCGCCGGCACGCGCACGATGCGCTTGTGGCCGATGGTCGTGCCCTCGGCGAGCGTGACCCAGTCGCGGTGGTTGTTGCTCGGCGTGGCCGGCACGCTGATGCGGAAGCGCTTCACGCGCTGGCCGAGCGCGATGGGTTCGGCCAGCACCACGCGGTCGAACTCGCGGGATGGATCGAGCTCGATCTCCATCGACGCCGCGGTCGCACCATCCTCGGTCGCCCAGTATGTGGCGGGGTCACCATCGACGGTCTTGTCGGGGCCGAAGGGCTCGGGTGAGGGCTTCTCGTACGCGCCTCCCGGCGTGAATCCACGGATCGCGTCAGCGGCGGTCGGACGGCCGCGGGCCAGGTCCGTACCCGGTCCGTACGTCGCATCGATCAGCGCGCGCAGGCCGAGCACCGTTTTCGCATCGTTCTCATGGATCAACCCGCGCCGGTCGACCGGGAAGTTGAGGTGGAAGTTGGCGTTGTGCCCGACGCTGCGTTCCCACAGGTCGAAGAGCTGCGCAGGGGTCTTGACCTTGTCGTCCTCATGGGCGTGGTAGAACCAGCCGGGACGGATCGACACGTCGCACTCGGCGGGGATCCACGATTCGCCGTCCTCATCGCCTTCGGTCAACGACTTCTGGGGGGGCGGATTGTCGTTGCCGATGCCGTGGCCAGCGGCCTGCAGCATGGCCCAGCAGGTGTCTCCCGCCCAGCCCTGTTCGTTGCCGACCCACCGGATGTCGGGGCCGACGTCGCTGAACATCACGGCCTCCGGCTGCAGCTCGCGCACGAGCGCGCGGAAGCTCGGGAAGTCGTAGACCTGGCGCTTGCCGTTGGGGCCCTCGCCGCACGCGCCGTCGAACCAGACCTCGAAGATCGGGCCGTAGCCGGTGAGCACCTCGCGCAGCTGCGCGCGGAAGTACGCGTTGTACTCCTCGCCCGTGCCGTACGCAGGGTTGTTGCGGTCCCACGGTGAGAGGTAGACGCCGAACCGCAGGCCTCCCTCGCGGCAGGCCTCGGCGAGCTCGCGCAGCACGTCGCCCTTGCCATCCTTCCACGGGCTGCCGGCGACCGAATGCCGGCTGAGGGCGGTGGGCCAGAGGCAGAAGCCGTCGTGGTGCTTGGCGGTGATCACCACGCCCTTCATGCCGGCATCCTTCATGACGCGCACCCACTGCCGCGCATCGAGTGCGGAGGGGTTGAACACCTGCGCGGGTTCATCCCCGTGGCCCCACTCGAGGTCGGTGAAGGTGTTGGGGCCGAAGTGGATGAAGCCCGTGAACTCCAGGTCCTGCCAGGCGAGCTGGCGGGCCGAGGGGAGCGGGGCGATGGGAGCCGGCGGCGGGACGGTGATGGCCATGGTGAGGAGGGCGCTGAGCATGCCGCGCGCAGGCTAGGCGATCGGCGCGTTCAGCCGCGGCCGCGCATGGGCCTGACCAGCACGCGCGCGGCGGCCGTGGTGCTCATGCTGACCACGGCGCCGCCGTCCGGCCTGATCCGCATGACGCCGGCCCCGGGCTCGATGGCGACGACCCGCAGCGCGGCACCGACCTTGAGTCCGCTGGCGCGCAGGAAGCGCAGCGACTCGCCACGCTGGTCGAGCACGCGCACCAGGCGTGCGCCATCGCCGACACCCAGCTCCGACAGGGGCATGGCCTCGGACTCCTGCAGCGCGCCGTCGGCCCGGGGAATCGGATCACCGTGCGGATCGAACGCGGGTCGACCCAGGTGACGGTCGAGCGCATCGAGCACCAACGGCGAGATCGCGTGCTCGAGCCGCTCGGCCTCGTCGTGCACGACCGACCAGTCGAGCCCGAGCGTGTCGACCAGGAAGGTCTCGACGAGCCGGTGCCGCCGGAGGATGTCGAGCGCGGCCCGTGTTCCCTTGGGGGTCAGCCGCACGCCGCCGAACCGCTCATGGCGCGCCAGCCGCGCCGCGACGAGCTTCTTGACCATGCTGGTCGCGGTCCCCGCGGTGACGCCGAGTGCGGCGGCGATCTTGCCGATGGGGGCTTCGCCCGCCGCGGCCTCGCGCTGCGTGAGGTAGATGGCCTTCAGGTAGTTCTCGACCGCTTCCGAGGCGCGCATGCGGGGAGTCTATCGCGGTCGAGCGTTGACATGGATGGCTCAGCACCCTAGAGTTTGATTCGTCAAACTCATGGTCGCTTCCCGTGCCATCCTCGCCTCGATCGTCGTCGCCTTGGCGTGGCTGGGGGCACCGGCGGCAGTCGCCGCCCCGCCGCTCAAGGTGGTGGCCACCACCGGCATGATCGCCGACACGGCCCGCGCCATCGGCGGCCCCGCGGTCCAGGTCACGGCACTCATGGGCGAGGGCGTCGATCCGCACCTGTACAAGGCCTCGCCCGGCGACGTGCGCCTGATGACCGGCGCCGGGCTGCTGCTCTGGAACGGCCTGCACCTGGAGGGTCGGCTGGGCGAGGCGATCACCAAGCTGGGCTCGCGCGTGCCGGTCGTCTGCGTGACCGACCCGATCCCCGCGGATCGCCTGCTGCGTGGCGCGACGGCTGGATCGGTGCCTGATCCGCACGTGTGGTTCGATCCCGGACTCTGGCGGTACGCGTGCGAGCGGATCCGCGATGCCATCATCGAGCGCACGCCCGATGCGGCGGACGCCGTGCGCGCACGCTGCGTGGCGCACCTGGCGATCCTGGACGAGGCGGCGCGGCACGCGCAGGCCGCGATCGCGTCGGTTCCCGCCGAGCGGCGCATCCTGGTCACGGCGCACGATGCGTTCGGCTACTTCGGACGCGCCTTCGGCGTCGAGGTGCACGGCATCCAGGGCCTGTCGACCGACAGCGAGGCGAGCCTGCGTGAACTCAATGCGCTCATCGACCTGATCGTGTCGCGCAAGGTGCCGGCGGTCTTCATCGAGAGCAGCGTCCCGCGCAAGGCCGTCGAGGCGCTGGTGGAGGGATGCTCTGCCCGGGGTCACCGGGTGGTCATCGGCGGCGAACTGCTGAGCGATGCGCTCGGGCCCACAGGCACCATGCAGGGAACCCATGTCGGGATGATCGTGCACGATGCCGAGCTCATCGCGCGCGCGCTCGGTGGTTCGGTGCCTCCGCGGCCTGCCGCGCTTGCGGCCTGGCTCGATGCAGCCGGGGCGGCAGCGCCATGAGCGGCGTCGCCCTCGGTTTCCACGGCGTGACCGTGGCGTACCGCCGCGAGCCGGTGCTGGTGGGCATCGAGGCATCCATCCCGACGGGCTCGCTCTGCGCGGTGGTCGGGCCCAACGGTGCCGGCAAGAGCACGCTCGTCAAGGCGGCGCTGGGCCTCGTGCCGCTGGCGCAGGGAAGCATCGAGATCCTCGGCCGGCCGGCCGAGCAAGCGCGCATCGAGGTGGGCTACGTGCCGCAGCGCGAGTCGGTCGACTGGGACTTCCCCGTGAGCGCGCTCGAGGTCGTGATGATGGGCTCGTATGCCAGGCTCGGCTGGTTCCGCCGCCCGGGTCGGGCGGAGCGCGCCCGTGCCTTGGAGTGCCTGGCGCAGGTGCAGCTCGCGGGGCTCGCCGATCGGCAGATCAGTCAGCTCAGCGGCGGTGAGCAGCAGCGCGTCTTCCTGGCCCGGGCGCTGATGCAGCAGGCCCGGCTCTACCTGATGGATGAGCCCTTCGCGGGCGTGGATGCCGCCACCGAACAGGCGATCGTGCAGGTGCTCGATCGTCTGCGCCACGGTGGATCCACCGTCGTGGCGGTGCATCATGACCTGCACTCGGTGCGCCGGCACTTCGATCACGTGCTCCTGCTGAACACGCGGCTGGTCGCCGCCGGACCGGTGTCCACGACCTTCACCGCCGAGGCGCTCCAGCGGACCTACGGCGGGCGGCTCATGGTGCTCGATGCGTCGGCGCAGGACGCGGTACCGGCAGGGCGGGGCCGGTGAGCGATGGATGACCTCGTCCGGCTGCTCACGCTGCAGGATTCGACGACGCGGGTCGTGATGGCCGGCACGGCGGTGCTCGCCGTCGCGGCGGCGGTCGTCGGGACGCTGGCGATGCTGCGCCGCCGCGCGCTCGTCGGCGATGCCGTGGCGCATGCATCGTTGCCCGGGATCTGCCTGGCGTGGCTGATCGCGGGCGATCGTGGGCTGGCCGTGCTGCTGCTGGGCGCCTTCGTGCTCGGCCTCGCGTGCATCGGCACCATCGCGCTCGTGCAGCGCTCCTCGCGGGCGCGCGAGGACGCCACCACCGCGATCGCGATCGGCGGCTTCTTCGGCCTGGGCATCGTGCTGTCGCGGCTGATCCAGAACCAGCCCGGCGGCAACCGGGCCGGGCTCGACGGCTTCCTGTTCGGCAAGGCGGCCAGCGCCGTGGCCGGCGATGCCTGGCTGGTGCTCGCGGTGGCGGTCGTCGTGGTGGGTGCGGTGATCGCGCTGCGCAAGGAACTCGCGCTGCTCTGCTTCGACCGGGCCTTCGCGGGCGGCATCGGGCGCCCCGTGCATCGCTTCGATGTGCTGCTGCTGGTGCTGGTCGCACTCGTGACGGTCGCGGGCCTTCCGAGCGTGGGTGTCGTGCTGATGGTGGCGATGCTCGTGATCCCGCCGGCGGCGGCGCGGTTCTGGAGCGAGTCGCTGAACACGATCATGGTGGTCGCGGCGGCGATCGGTGGGGTCAGCGCGGTGCTCGGCACGGGACTCAGTGCGGTGCTGCCCGCACCCGGCGGCGCGGCCGGTGGATGGCCCACCGGGCCGATCATCGTGCTCACGGCGTCGTCGGCGTTCGTGTTCAGCCTGCTGATCGCACCCGAGCGCGGGCTCCTGGCGTCGATCGTGCGCCGGCGCCGTTTGCGGAACTCCGTCCATGGTGCGGGCGGTGAGGTCCGGCGATGAACGGAGCGGAACCGATGCTCGCGGCCTGGCTCACCGCTGATGACCTGTGGACCATGGCGACCGCCGTGCTGGCGAGCGTG
>JBEGNG010000150.1:0-5463 GCA_041182645.1 Planctomycetota bacterium | reverse complement strand
GCTCACCCGCAAGCACCGAGTTCGCCGCCGAAGCGGCTAGCGCCCAAGCCCTCGTCGTGCGCACCTACACGGTCGTGGACGACGCGCTGCTCGACCGGTTGCCTGCGCTGCGGGTCGTCGCGCGGGCGGGCGTCGGGCTGGACAACATCGACGTCGCCGCCTGCCGCCGACGCGGCGTCGAGGTCGTGCACACGCCGGATGCCAACACGCAGGCCGTCGTCGAGTACGTGCTGTGCCTCTTCTGCGATGCGCTGCGGCCGCGGCTCTTCCTGGATCGCCCGTTGGCGAAGGATGCCTGGGACGACGTGCGCGAGGAGGTCGTCGGCGCCTGGCAGATGGACGAGTTGGTGCTGGGGATCCTGGGCATGGGCCGCATCGGCCAGCGCGTGGCGCAGGTCGCGGGCGCGATCGGGTTCCATTGCATCTATCACGACCTGCTCGAGGTGCCGGAGTCGTCGCGCCACGGCGCCGAGCCCGTGGATCTCGAGCAACTCTTTGCCGACAGCGATGTGGTGACGGTGCACGTCGATGGCCGGGCGTCGAACCGGGGCCTCGTGGGGCCGGCGCTGCTGGAGCGCCTGCGCGACGACGCCGTGCTCATCAACACCAGCCGGGGCTTCGTGATCGATGATGCTGCGCTGGCGGCGTGGCTCGGCACGCGGCCGGCGGCGCAGGTCATCCTCGATGTGCACGACCCCGAGCCGTTCACGCACGGGCACCCGCTCCTGGGCATGGCCAACGCGCACCTGGCCCCGCACCTGGCCAGCCGGACGCTGACGGCCATGGCGAACATGAGCTGGGTCGTGAAGGATGTCGCCGCCGTCCTCGAGGGCAGAACGCCCCGGTTCGCGGCGCCGCGCGCGTAACGGACCTGCCCGCCGGAGCCCCCTGCGCCGCACGGGCAACCGCTACGCTCCCGGCCCGGAGACCACGCGATGAACTTCATGATTGAGCATGTCCGTGCACGCCAGATCCTCGACAGCCGCGGCAACCCCACCTTGGAGTGCGAAGTCACCCTGGCGGACGGCGCGATGGGCCGTGCAGCCGTGCCGAGCGGCGCAAGCACCGGTGAGCACGAAGCCGTCGAACTCCGCGATGGCGACGGCTCACGCTGGATGGGCAAGGGCGTCACGCGAGCCGTCGAGAACGTGAACGCGACGATCGCACCCCAGCTGGTGGGTGCGGATGCGCGTGACCAGGAAGGCATCGACCGGTTGCTGCTGGCGATCGACGGGACGCCCAACAAGGGCCGCCTGGGCGCCAACGCCACCCTGGGCGTGAGCATGGCGGTCGCGCATGCCGCGGCCGTGGCGTGCGACCTGCCGCTCTACCGCTATCTGGGCGGCGCCTCGGCCTGCACGCTGCCGGTGCCGATGCTCAACATCCTCAACGGCGGCAAGCACGCCGACAACACCGTCGACTTCCAGGAGTTCATGGTGCAGCCCTGGGGCTTCGACTGCTTCGACGATGCCCTGCGCGCGGGGGTCGAGATCTACCACGCGCTGCGCAAGGTGCTCCATGACGCGCACCTGTCGACGGCCGTCGGCGACGAGGGCGGCTTCGCGCCGAACCTGAAGAGCAACGAGGAGGCGCTCGAGTACATCGCGCGCGCCGTCGAGAAGGCCGGGTACGACCTCGGCCGCCAGGTGAAGATCGCGCTCGACCCCGCCACGAGCGAACTGGCCAACGAGGCCAAGGCCGTGGGCAAGGTCGGCTACCGCTTCTTCAAGAGCGCGCCGGACCGCGTGGCGTCGAGCGACGAGATGATCGAGCTGTGGGCGGGCTGGTGCGCCAAGTGGCCGATCTGCTCGATCGAGGATGGCCTTGCCGAGGACGACTGGGCGGGCTGGGCGAAGCTCACGACGCGCCTGGGAGCGACCACGCAGCTGGTGGGCGACGACCTCTTCGTGACGAATCCGCTCTTCCTCGAACGCGGGATCCGCGAGCACTGCGCCAACGCGATCCTCGTCAAGGTCAACCAGATCGGCACGATCAGCGAGACGCTGCGCGCGGTCGACATCGCGCACAAGGCCGGCTACCGCGCCGTGCTCAGCCACCGCAGCGGCGAGACCGAGGACGCCACCATCGCCGACCTTGCGGTCGCCACCAACTGCGGCCAGATCAAGACCGGCGCACCGTGCCGCAGCGACCGCAACGCCAAGTACAACCAACTGATCAGGATCCAGGAATCGCTCGGCAGCGCGGCGCGGTTCGCCGGCGCGGTCCGAAGCTGAGGCTGCGGCGCGGGGGGAGCGCGCCGCACGGGCGGCTCCGCCCCGACTCACGGCGACATGAGTCGCTCAAGCCGGGTGCGGGTCTCGTCGCACAGGCTTCGCCGTGCCTCGAGGTCCGGCTTGAGTGCGACGGGAAGACCGGCAGCGGTCAAACCGCTGACGCCGGAAGCCCTCGCCTCATCCCACTGCATGCAGCGCGCTTCGAGCGCCTTCGTCGCCGATGCGTACGCGGTGTCGAATCGGACCCGCTCTGCTTCGACCGCAGAGACGCGCGTTGGATCGGACCCCGCCCATGCGGTCGCACGGAGCATGGCGTCGCGGACCGCGTCGAGTTCCGGGCCGACGGCGCATTCAGGAAAGAGGTACGCCGACACGGCTTCCCGGGCCACGATCGCGCCGGCAGCATCCAAGCACGCCACCGCATCGTCCATCGCCTGGACATGCAGTTGACGGACCGAGGCCTGCAACCGCGCTGGCTTGCTCCAGATCACGCGCGCATCCTGCGACGGTTCGCCGGCGGCCTCGGCCGCAAACATGCGTTGGCTCTGGCGACCGGATTCCAGCATGGCGCGCGACCACTCGACGAGCAGTGGCGCGCACGCTGCGTCATGCCGCCGCAAGCACGCAACGACACACGCCCGTTGCTCAGGACCGAGCGATCCGAGCTGTTCGTCCAACGCCAGCCAAGGATCGCAGCGAATCCATCGGTCGTTGGTGCCGATCGCCTCGACCATGCGTTGCGCCGCGGACACGTGCCACCTCGAGAGGCGATCACGCTCGTCGGCGGCGATCAGCCCACTGACCTCGTCGACCAGCGCCGACTCGCTGGCATGGGACTCGACGAGGATGCGGCCGGCTTCGCGGCTCGCCACATCGAAGGCCGCGGCTGCTCGCGGGGACGAATCGCCGTGCGCATCGACCGCCTTGGCGAACCTGTCACAGAGGTCGAGGAACCGAGGCAGCGACGCATCGACCATCGGGTTGTGCCGTTCCAGCAGCCATCGGTCGTACGCCGCCCGCACGGCTGAGGCCTGGACCGGATCACACGACAGGTCGGTGATCCAGTGCTCCAGCTCCTTGCGAGCGAGGACCGACTTGAAGGGCACCGCAGGTCCCATCGTGATGCCGCTGGCGGACAGATGGTCGGCAAGCGATCGAGGCGCCACGGGGTTGGGCGCCGCGGGTGTGTCGTCCGACGCGCGCTGTTGCGGTTGCGGGGGCGGTGACGACAGATTGCCGAGCCAGACCGACGCAACGATGCTTCCTACCACTGGCGAAAGACCCATCATGTCACCTCCGGAAGATGTGGTTCAAGATAGCACCGACCCAGCCGTGCGGACCCCTGTCCCGCTTGCCGCACCCACGGCCAGCAAAGATCCGGCGTGCGGCTTCAACTGTTCTTTCGTCACCCGTCTGACGCACCTGTGCCGACGCTGGAGTCGTGTCCTCGAAGAGGCCTACTACAGTGTCCACGATGCAGCCCGCGCAACCTCCACGCAGCGTGATCTGGCGCGTGATCGGCGCCGCCAGCGCCGGGACCCTGATCGAGTGGTACGACTTCTACCTCTTCGGCAGCCTGGCGACGATCCTCGGCGCCAAGTTCTTCCCCGGCGATGATCCCACCGCCGGCTTCCTGAAGACGCTGGCCATCTTCGCGTCGGGGTTCATCGTGCGTCCCTTCGGGGCGATCGTGTTCGGTCGGCTGGGCGACGTGGTCGGCCGCAAGCACACCTTCCTCGTCACGCTGCTGCTCATGGGTGGTTCGACCTTCCTCATCGGCCTGCTGCCGGGGTACGCCGAGATCGGCGTGCTCGCACCGCTGGGGCTCACGGTCCTGCGGCTCGTGCAGGGGCTGGCGCTGGGCGGCGAGTACGGCGGTGCGGCCACCTACGTGGCCGAGCACGCACCCGATGCGCGTCGCGGCTTCTACACGAGCTTCATCCAGACCACCGCCACGCTCGGCCTGTTCGCATCCCTCGGCGTGATCCTGGCGTGCCGGCAGTCGCTGGGCAAGGATGCCTTCGAGGAGTGGGGCTGGCGCATCCCGTTCCTGCTCTCCATCGTGCTCGTGCTCTTCTCGTACTGGATCCGCGTGCGGATGGAGGAGTCGCCGCTCTTCGCCAGCGCCAAGCGCAACGGCACCCTGTCGCGCAACCCGATCGCCGAGAGCTTCGGCAAGCCGGAGAACCGCCGGCTCGTGCTGATCGCGCTCTTCGGCGCCGTCGCGGGCCAGGGCGTGGTCTGGTACACGGGGCAGTTCTATGCACTCTTCTTCCTGCAGCGCGTGGCGGGCGTCGAGTTCGTCCCGTCCAACCTGATCGTGGTCGCGGCGCTGCTGCTCGCTACGCCGTTCTTCGTCCTCTTCGGCAGCCTGTCCGACCGCATCGGCCGCAAGCCGATCATCCTGACGGGGTGCCTGCTCGCGGCGCTGCTCTACGTGCCGATCTACCAGGGCATGATGCACTTCGGCCAGCAGTTCGCGGCCGCGGGCGCTTCGGCCGGGCAGGGTCCCGCCGACGACGCCACCTTCCCCGCGGTGATGCTCGTGGCGCTCGTCTTCGTGCAGGTCCTGCTGGTCACGATGGTCTACGGCCCCATCGCGGCGTTCCTGGTGGAGCTCTTCCGTTCCTGGTGGAGCTCTTCCCCACGCGGATCCGCTACACCTCGATGTCGCTCCCCTACCACATCGGCAACGGCGTCTTCGGTGGACTGACGCCGTACGTGGCGTCGCTGCTCGTCGAGCGCACGGGGAATCCATACGCGGGTCTCGCGTATCCGATCACGATCGCGCTCGCCACGGTGGTCGTGGGCGTGCTGCTGGTGAAGGAACGCCGTGGGGTGTCGCTGGCCGAGGGGTGACGCGCGGGGGCACGCGCGGCATGCACCGAATCTTCTGCGGTTGCGGATGGATGGGCGCGATGCTGGATTAGGATGTTCGCGGAGGTTTCCATGAACACCGATACCTTGCGTGGGCTCATCAAGGCCCAGCCCTTCCGTCCATTTCGGCTCCACCTCGCCGATGGACAGGCCGTGGATGTGGTGCACCACGACTTCGCGCTGCTGAGCGGCAATGGCCGGTCACTGGTCGTGTCGGCGCCCCGGCGCGACAGCGACATCCGCATCATCAGCCCCATGCTGATCGTGTCGACGCGGTACCTCGATGAACTCGAGGCCGACGGCGCGCGCGACCAGGCGGCGTGAGCAGGCGGGCGGCGTGAGCGGGCGCGCG
>JBEGNG010000149.1:0-4960 GCA_041182645.1 Planctomycetota bacterium | reverse complement strand
GCGAACTGCCCACGTGGTCCGTGCCTGCCGAGCGGCTCGCCGCAGGCATCCCGCTGGTCGATGCGCTCGCCGACAGCAAGGTGCTCGCCGCGAGCAAGCGCGAGGCACGCGAGTTCCTGCAGGCAGGCAGCGTGCTCCTGAACGGCGTGAAGGCCGCGCCCGATGCCGTGCTCGGCGAGCGCGACCTGATGCATGGTCGTGCGGCACTCGTGCGGCGCGGCAAGAAGCAGTGGTGCGCGATCGTGCGTGCGTGAACGCGGCGGCGTTCCGCGGGGCCGTGCAGCCGATGGCGCGGGTGCGCGCCGAGGGCGTCACTCGCGCGGCGGTGCGCCGTCCATGCCGGGCAGTGCCACGATCGGCACGAGCACCAGCCTGATGGCGACGCTCGCTGCGGGCTGCTCACCGGCGCGCGTCGGTTCGAGGCCCGGCGGCAGGTTCCAATGCGAGATCGGCAGGATCAGTTCGCCGGCCGCCAGTTGGCGGTCCGCGAGGTCGACCTGCGCGTACACCGTGCCGCTCCAATCCTCGAGCGCCGCGACGGCCGCGCGCGGACCGCTGACCTCGACCTGCAGCACCGCCGGCTCGCCCTCGATCCGCACGGTGAACTCGTTGAAGGCGCGCGGGCTGGCGTTGATGCGCAGCGGCACGCGGGGAATCACCGTCATGCCGCGGTCGCGGCGCAGGCGCGCCTTGACGGTGGCCTCGCCGGGCTCGATCCGGACATGCTCCGACCAGGTGGCGAGTTCGGTCGGTGCGCGCAGGGCGGCAGTGACGCTGCGTGGTTGGTCGGTCGCGAAGCTCGAGAGTTCGAGCAGGGCGTTGACCTTGCGCGGTTCGGGCCAGGCCGCCACGGCCTCGGCGGGCAGCCGCACCGTCGCTTCGGCCGGCTCGACGATGGCGTCGCCCTCGACCTGGTCGGGGCGCAGCGGCAGCGCGATGCCGGCCTTCACGGTGACGATCGTGCCCAGCGTGAGCCGCAGCGTCGGTGGCTCGGCGGACAGGATCGCGAGGTCGCGCATCGGCGGCGAGGCCGACTGCAGCGCCTGCGCCACGTCGATCAGGTGATCGCCGGCCGCAACCGGCACGGCTCCCTGCCCGGCCTCGAGCACGATGCCCGCGGCGAGCGCGCGTCGAGCCCGGTCGACCGCGGCGCGCGAGCCGTTCACGCGGACCTCGACGGATTCCTTCGGCGCAGCCTTGGACGGGTAGGCGTCGGCACCCGGAGGAACCTGCACCTGCACGCGGCCGGTGATCGACTCCGTGACGCTGGTGCGCTCGGCGGCGAGCATCCAGATGGCCAGCGTCAGCAGCGTGGCCGCCACCAGGTTGAAGCCCTGCGAGCGGAGGAACGCGATCATGCGGCCTCCTTGCGGCGCTGGAGCCGCGACGGTCCGCCCAACCGCCGTGAGAGGGCCTCGCCGACGCGCTCGCGGTCGATCGGTTCTCCCAGGGATCCGCGCTCGGCGAGCCTGATCAGGCCGGTTTCCTCGCTGACGACGACGACCAGCGCATCGGTGTCCAGCGTGACGCCCACGGCCGCGCGATGCCGTGCGCCGTGGGCCGTGGCGTCGACCTCGCCGCCCGCGAGCGGCAGCTCGACGCTCGCGGCCACGATCCGGTTGCCGTGCACGACGACCGCCAGGTCGTGCAGGGGACTGTTGGGCCAGAAGAGCGATTCGAGCAGCCGCGGTTCGAGCCGCGCGTCGACCTGCACCCCCGAGCGCACGAGGTCGCGCAGCGAGTCGCCGCGCTCGATCACGATCAACGCACCGATGTGCGCCCGGGACAGCGTGCGGACGGCGCTCGCGATGGACTCGGCATCGGTCCGCACGCGCGTGCGCGCCGGCAGCAGGGACTCGCCCAGGCGGACCAACCCCTGGCGCAGCTCGGGGCCGAACACGACGAGCATGCTGATGAGCAGCGCGGCCAGCAGCGCATCGACGATCAGGCGCAGGCGCGCGAGTTCGTCCCCGAGCGAGGCGAGCGGGCGCACGAGCAGCACCAGCGCCACGACCACGATGAGCGTGCCGCGGAACGAGCCCGCACCGCGGGTGCGGTCGAGGAAGCGCAGCACCATGTACGACGCGATCCACACCAGCGAGAGCTCGATGGCGAGGACCCACGGGTTCGTCGATCGGAAGGTGTGCAGCAGGGCATCGAACATGGACCGGCGGCTAGGATAGCCCTCATGTCCAGGAGTGACTTCGAGCTCGGGCGGTTCGGTGGCGTCTGCGCACTCACCGGCGAGGCGATCGCGCCTGGTGCCCCCTTCGTTGCTGCGATGGTGGAGCAGGATGCTCCCGATGCACCGCCCTTCGCACGCGTCGATGTCTGCACCGCGGCCTGGGACTCGGGCCGCCGCCCCGAACGCGTGCTCGCCTTCTGGCGGACCATCGCGCCGGAGCCGGGCCAGAAGCGCCAGGCGTTCATCGACGACGAGACGCTGCTGGACATGGTGCGCAGGATGGACGATGCCGATCCCCGGCGTGCGCGCTACCGCTGGCTGCTGGCGCTGATCCTCCTGCGCAAGCGCGCACTGCGCCACCTCCGGATCGACCAGGGACCCGACGGCGAGCGATGGCTCTTCATGCCGCGTGGGGCCGACGAACACACGGAACCCATCGCCGTCGCGAACCCCGGCCTTCGTGACGACGAGGTGCAGGAGCTCGCCGACCAGCTCGGCGAGGTGCTCCGGAGCGAGGCATGAACGCAGTCGCGGCTGCGCTGGTGGCGATGGCCGTCGCGGGTGCGGGCTGCTGCACCGTGCCGCAGGCCTCGGTGCCCGTGGCCATCGAGGAGTTCCGCTCGGCGCAGGCCGCTCGGGTCGAGCGCACGGCTGCGGTGTCGGCGACCGGCACGCTCGAACTGCGGTGGCGCGACGGCGACGGCGCGCACTTCGAGTCCGCGGACGCACAGTGGTGGATCGAGCGGCCCGGATCCATGGCGCTGCTGCTGAAGAAGCTCGGTGAACGCATGGCGCTCGCGGGCTGCGACGGGGAGCGTGCGTGGGTGATCGACCTGCGCACGAAGCCCGCGCGCCTGCGCACGATCGAACGGGGCGACGAGCCCGAGGGCTGGGCACAGGCGCTGCTGCCCATGCACCTGGCGTGGCTGATGGGCATGGAGCCGTTGCCGGCGTCGGAGCCGGACCGTCGATGGCAGGAGGGCGACCTCAGCTGGGCGCAGTGGGCTGGTCGCGCGATCGCCTGGGACCGATCGGGCCGTCCCTCTGCGGCGCGTGTGCTGGTGGGTGCCCGCATCGCCGCGGAAAGCGCGCTCGATGCCGGGCAATGGCGAACCATAGGTGGCATCGATGCGCTGCCGGGCCACTGCTCGCTGCGCTCGCCCGATCACGATGCCTCGGCGGATCTCTTCCTCTACGAGCCCTCGGCCTTCGAGCCGGGCTCGAAGGACAAGCTGCTTCGCCTGGGTGCGATCCGCGAAGCGATCAGGCCCGAGGTGGTGCCGTGATCGTCCTGCAGGGCCGGCAGCGCGGGGGCAGCAGCACCCGGACCGAACGTCGCGTGGGCGTCGCCCATCTCCCCGGCAGGCGGGGCGCCCATGCAGGAGTCCGATGGGTGATCCTGCTGGCGTGCGTCGTGGCGTGCATCGCCACCGGACGCGCAGCGGCGCAGCAGCCGATGGCCGAGGGCATGCTCCGGGTCGCATCGAGCGGCGAGCACGTCTGGGTCGTGGTGCCCACGCCCGGCGCCGGCGGCATGAACGGTGCCCGCATCATGCACCACGCTGCCGACATGGGTCCCTTGGGCATGCGGCCGGCCTTCGAGTTCGCACGCCCGGTGATCGACCTGGTGGCAACGGGTGACCGACTCTGGGTCGTGTTCGGTCCCGAGCAGGGGCGGCCCGGCGAGCCCGTGTTCGATGTCGCGAGTTCGACCGTCAGGCGCAACATGGCGGTCGGCACCTACTACGACCTGCCGATCGGCTCGATGCAGCTGGAGCCCCAGGTCCCGGCCGGTGGCAGGCGAACCGGGCAACGCTGCGAGGCCGCGCACCGGCAGTCGGGGCGCCTCGAACTCGTGCGGCCGACCGCGACGGGGTGGGTCGGCATCGGCGCGCCGGAGGACCTCGCCGGCGACGCATGGCTCGTGCCTTGGCCGGCGGCGGGTCAGCCTTCCGCCGCACTCGCTGCGATCGACGGTGCAGCACTGGTCACCTGGACGCGCACCGGAGAGGCGTGGTCGTCGCAACGGTGGCCCATCCCGTCGGCGGCGGTGCACGTCGTGCCGGGTGCATCACGACCTGCGGTCGTGGACCTCGGTGGTGGACGGCGCGACCTGCTCTCGCTCACGCCGTCGGGTTCGGTCGTGGCCCATGCGCTGCACCAGGGGCCCGAGCCATGGTGCGTGGCCGGACGTGGCGACCGCTTCGTGGTCTTCAGCCAGCGCGCCGAGGGACTCTTCATGTCGGTGCTGGGCCTCGACGGTGACTCGGCGTCGGCGTCGGAGCCGGTGAAGGAGCAGGCGCGCACCACCGGACTGTGGCTCCACCTGCCGCTCTTGGGCGCCGTCACCGTGGCCGCGCTGCTCGCGGTCTTCCTGCTGCGGTCCGGGCCCGAGGCCGCCGGCGTGCTGCCTGCGGGCTGGGAACCCTTGCCGCTGGGCCGTCGCGCACTGGCGCTCGTCGTGGACCTTGCTCCGGGCGCAGCGGCGTCGATGCTGCTCCTGCATGCTTCCGGCCGCGAGCTCCTCGCGATGCCGTCCTGGACGGCCGACTCGACCGCCGCGGCCGCATCGAGCCTGATGCTGGTGGTGGGGTGGGGCCTGGCCTCGATCGTCGAGTCCCTCGTCGGTTCGTCCCTGGGCAAGTGGTTGGTGGGGGGCGTGGTCGTGAGCACCGAACCCGGCACGCCGTGGCGGGCTTCCATCCTCCGGCGGGCCGCACGATGCGCGCTTGCGCTCGTCGTGCTCTTCGCGCCTGCGCTCGCCTTCCTGACGAT
>JBEGNG010000148.1:0-6107 GCA_041182645.1 Planctomycetota bacterium | reverse complement strand
TGACGCGGACCCTCGGCGCCAGGTCGAGCGCCAACGCATCGACGAGGCCAACGAGGGCGGCCTTGCCGGCGAGGTACGCGGCACGGCCCGTACGCGGACGGCCCATGGCGTGGATGTCCAGCATCGCGACGATCGCCGCATCGCCACGGCCCTCGTGCGCGCGGTGGAGCGCCGGCAGCAGCGCCTGCGTGAGCAGGATCGGCGCGGTGGCGTGGACCGCCAGCGAGGCCTCGATCGATGCTCGCGTGATCGAGCCGATGGGCGTGGCGTCGTAGGCGCTGGCGTTGTGCACGAGCACGGCGAGGCTCGGTCCGACGGCATCCCGCACGGCCGCCACGCCTGCGTCGGTCGTGATGTCGGCGTGGATGGCGGTGATCGAACCATCGCCCGACGCGATCCGGCCCAGCGCGGCGGCACGCGCGGCATCTCGGGTCGTCACGATGACGTGCATGCCGCGGGCGGCCAGCGCGCCGGCGATCGCGCGCCCGACCCGATGGGTACCACCGGTCACCAGCGCCCTGGGCATCATGGGATCCGCTCCATGCGGCGGCCCGACTCGGCCCAGGCATCCTGCAGCGTGGTGGGCGAGGCCGCCCGGCGCAGCCGCTCGCGGCGCCGTCGCAGCGCGACGACGACCAGCAAGGCGACCAGCGCTCCGACGAGCACCGCCACGCCGACGCCGACCGTGAGGGCTGCCGGCGACGGCTCGCGCACGGATGCTGCGGAATCCTGCATGGTCCGGAGCATACGGCCCGTCGATCGTCGCTCCGTACACTCCGTGCATGAGCGCCACGCGGCGACCGAAGCACCCGTTCCTGCGCCATGCACGGCGCATCCGGCGGCGGCTCGTGCGTCGCACCGTGCTGCTCGCCGCAGCGGTGCTTGCCGCCGTGGCGATCGGCATCGTGTGGGAGGGTTCGCTGGTCCGCGGCGTGCTCGAGCGCGCCTTCTCCACGGCACTCGGCGGCCCGGTGGCGATCGCCCGGTGGCGATCGGGAGCCTCTCGTGGACGGCACCGGATGCGCTGCGGCTCGAGGGCGTCACGCTCGATGCCCCCGGGTGGTCGGGTGCTGCGGCGCGCATCGCGTCGATCCAGCTCGATCCAGCGGCTCGACGCGGACCTCGATGTCCCGTCGCTCATCGTCGGCCGGATCGTGTTCAACTCGCTCGTGGCCGACGGCGTCGAGGTGACCATCGTCGAGGACCCCGAGGCAGACGGCGCGCTGAACGTGTCGGCGCTGCGTCCGCCGACCGATCCCGCCGGCGGGCCGTCGCAGCCGGTCGAGGTGCTGCATGCGCAGCTGACGGCGCTCGACGTGCGGCGAGGCACGATGGTCTACGGTGAACTCGAGATCGACCAGGCCCAGCGGTTCGCGGGGCTGCTGGGGCCCGACGCGCAGCGACCCGGCTGGACGAGCTTCGACCTGCGCGTCGAGGGCACGCAGACCGCGCTCTCCGGCAGCGTGAACCAGCGCAGCCGCGCACTGGTCGCGAACCTGCAGCAACTCGAGGCGCTGCCCACGCTGCGGGCGCTGTTGCCCGCGTCCCTGCGGGCGATCCTCGACCTGAACCCCGGCGGCGCGATCAGCTCGGCCAGCGTGCAGGTCGCACCCCGCGCAGGCGTCACCGCGCAGGTCGTCCTCGAACAGCTCACGCTCGACCTGCCCGCCGCCTGGGTGCCCGAGGGCTGGGCGCGCTTCGCCGGGCTCAAGGCGATGCCGACGCTGACCACGCCCACCGTCACGCTCGAGCGTGCCGAGGTCCGCTTCGCCGGGGCCACCGCCACGGTCTCCAACGGTCGCGCGCGCTTCGCCGTGGCCGACGGTTCCGCCGCGCCGCTCACCCTGACCTTCGACGGCGAACTCACCCTGCCCGAGGATGCTGCCGCCGGTGCGGCTTCGCTCGCCGAGGCGCTCGAGCGGGCGACCTTCGCGATCGAGGCCAAGCTCGCCACGGTCAGCTACGGCAAGGCCGGCGATCCGTCGTCGCTCCTGCTGCCGATGGCGGCGGCGCGGCTCCTGGGCTTCTTCAACCTCGAACAGGTCGACCTGTCGATCGATGCCGTTGTGGCGCGCCGCGACCCTGCCGGCGAGGTCACGAGCGACACGACGATCTCGGTGCGCAACGGCATCGGTGCGTTCCACCTGTTCACGTACCGGCTCACGGACGTGGAGGCTTCCATCGAAGTGCACGCCGACCGCGCCGACATCACCTACCTGCGCGGCAAGGGTGCCGGCGGCGCGCCGGTGCAGCTCTCGGGAACCGTGGCGCCGCTGATCGACGACCCCGGCGTGAAGCTGCGCCTGTCGACGACGGGCATCACCGTCGATGAGTCGTTCGTGGCTGCGTTCCTGCCCCGGCCGCGACGCATCTTCGAGACGCTCATGGATCGCCGGGCCTGGGCCCAGCTCGCCGACGCAGGCCTGATCGACGATGGCATCGGCACCTGCCCGCCGGGTGCGCCGCGCTGCGTCCCGGGAGGTCGCGTCTCCTTCGACCTCTCGATCGACCGGGAGCCCGGCACGGGGCAGCCCGAGTTCATCACGGGTCGCGTGAACCTGCACGAGGTCGACCTGGTCCTGGGCTTCCTTCCGATGCCCATGCGCGTGCGCGAAGGCGCGGTGCAGCTGGGCAAGGACTCGGTCGAGTTCCTCGGCGGCGGCCTGGCGTTCGAGGACCTCTCGTCGCTCGGGCAGCCCGTCCCCGGCCGCGGTCTCGTGAGCGGCTCGATCGCCATCCCGCCGGGCAAGGACGTGCCGCTGCGGCCTGACCTGCGCATCGTCTACACGGACCTGCCGATCACGCCGCTCATGCTCGCGTGCCTGCCGCACGAGGATGGAGCACGGCCTGCGGATTGGCCGCGCAGCGAGCGCAGCGTCGCCTCGCGCGTGCTCGCGCAGCTCGGGGCGGCGGGACGGGTCTCGATCGACGGCCGCGTGACGCCAGCGAGCGCCGCGAGCCGCGACGTCGACTTCCGCTTCACCGTGCGGCTGCACGACTGCACGATCGATCCGGCGCGCGGCAGCGGCATCGACGTGATTCCCTGGCCGCGCGGCTTCGCGCTCGACCGCGTGACCGGCGCGCTCGAGGGAAGCCACGAGGGCCTGCGGTTCCTGGGCGTCGAGGCGCGACGCGGCGGGGCGCGGTGCCTGCTGGAGGGCAGCGTCGCCTTCGACGGCGCGCTGGCCCTCGAGGCTCGCTGCTTCGGGCTCGAACTCGAGCCGTGGCTGCTCGATGCGCTCGACCCTGCGGTGCGCGACGGTGCGCGCGGCTGGTGGGATCGGCTGCTCCCGGTGGTGCGGATCGACGGCGGCCTCGCGATCACGGGCGGGGTCGCCGCACCGGCGGTCGTGGCGTGGGCCCGGCCCGTGGAGGCGAGCATCATGGTCGAGGGCGCGCGGACGACCTTCGACGGCATGGACGGCATCGCCGTGTGGAGCGGCGATGCGCTGACCTGTTCGGGCCTGCGCGGGCACAACGACGAAGGCTGGTCGTCCTCGTGCGTCGACCTCGAGTGGGGCGCAGGAATGCTCGACGCATCGATCTCGGCCGAGGGGCTCTGGTCGAGCGCTCCCGCCGTGCGCCAGGCGATGGCGTTTGCGGCCCCGGAAGCGCTGGCCGTGCTCGCGGAGTGCGGGCTCGAAGCCCGGTGCGCCGTCGACGCCCGCGTGCACGGTGCGATCGACGCACTCGCGGTCGAGGGTTCGGCGCGGCCAGACGTCGGCATCGTCGGCTCGGGCGAGCGTGCCATCCCCGTTGCCTTCGACCCCGGCAGCAGCATCCGGTTCACGCGCTCGAGGATCACGGTCGACCTGCATGACGTGCGCCTGCCCGGCGGCAGCGTGCGCGCACAAGCCGTGGTCGATCCATCGTCGCCGGAGCTGATCGCGCAGGCCAGCTGCCGCGCGCAGCTCGGGGCCTGGTATCCGGGGATGGAATCGGTCTTCGGCAGCGCGGCATCGAGCGTGCTGCGTTCCGCCGACGCGCACTGGAGCGAGGTGCAGCTGGCGGACCTCGAGGTCATCTCGCGCACCGCTCCCCTGCAGCCGAGCCTCATCGTCCGGGGCACGGCCATCATGCAGGATGCATCGTTCACCGGCATGGTGCCGGTCGAGGGCGCAAGCGGCACCGCGACGGTGCTCGTCGAATCCCTGCCGGAGGGCGTCGCGATCAGGCTGGATGCCCTCGCCCCCGTCGTGACCGCACTGGGCCGACCGCTCACCAACGGCATCGTCTCGATCGTCCGCCCCGCAGGCAGCGAACGCATCGGGATCGAACGGCTCGCGATGGCCGTCGGCGACGGCAGCGTCTCGGGCAGCGGTTGGGTCATGCCCGATGGGACCTGGTCGCTCCAGGCCGCGCTCGACCGGGGCAGCGTCTGGGCGCTGGGCGGCGACCTCCCGGGATCCAAGCCCGGGGTCGTCGATGCACGCCTGGAACTCTCGGGCACGACCGGCGGCCGGATCGGCAAGGGGTCCTTCAGCGCGTCGGGCCTGACGCTCGGCGATGGATCGATCGGCCTGGGGCTGCTGCAACTGGCGCAACTCTCGCTGCCGGGCTTCGACCGTCTTGAGCGGGCCAAGGGCGACTTCACGCTCGACGGCGACGTGGCGACGGTGACCGGCCTGACGGTGGCGGGCGACTCGCTCTCGCTCGAGGGTTCAGGCACCGTCAACCTGGCGACGTCGGCGCTCGACCTGCGGCTGGCCAGCCGCAGCGGCCTCCCCGTGATCGGTCAGGTGCTCGGACGCCTGGGGGATGCATTCCTCCGCATCCGCGTGACGGGTACGCTCTCCGATCCACAGCCGTCGCTGGAGCCATTGGTCGAGCCGCCGCCCGAGGCCGTTCCCGACCCCGGCCAAGCCAGCGCCGACGACGAACCATGAAGCGACCACGACCGGAACCCGACCCCACCGCCGCGCTCCAACGGGCACTCGGTGCGTCAGGACCGGGCGATCCTCGATGGCATGCGGTGCAGGAAGCCGTCGAATCGGTGGCCGGGCTGCTCACCGATGGCGGGGACCTGGGCCAGTTGCGGCTCGTGCGCACCGCGCTCGACGAGATGCGCCGGACCTACCGGCTCTTCAACCAGTACCGCGGTGTGCGCAAGGTCAGCATCTTCGGCAGCGCCCGCACGCCGCAGCACCACCCCGATTACCTCGCGGCACGCGAGTTCGGCCGGCTCATGGCCAGCCACGGGTGGATGGCGATCACCGGTGCCGGCGACGGCATCATGAAGGCGGGCCACGAGGGTCCCAGCCGCGAAGCGAGCTTCGGCCTGGGCATCCGGCTGCCCTTCGAGAGCAAGCCCAACGACATCATCCAGGGCGACGACAAGCTCATCGAGTTCCGCTACTTCTTCACGCGCAAGCTGATGTTCCTCTCGCAGTCGGATGCGGTCGCCGTCTTCCCCGGCGGCTTCGGCACGCACGACGAGCTCTTCGAGACGCTCACGCTCGTGCAGACGGGCCGCAGCCACATGATGCCGATCGTGCTCGTCGAGGGACTCGACGCCGACGGCACCAGCCGCGGCTACTGGCACGACTGGCAGGAGTTCGTGCGCGACGAGCTGCTGCGCAACGGCTGGATCAGCCCCGAGGACATGGCGCTCTTCCGCATCGTGCAGACGCCGCAGGAAGCCGCCGACGAGGTGCTGCGCTTCTACCGCCGCTACCACTCGAGCCGCTACGTGCGCGACAACCTCGTGATCCGGCTCAACGCGCCCCTGCCGTCGGCCGACCTCCAACGGATCGCCTCGGAGTTCCGCCCGCTCCTGGCCAGCGGCACCGTCGAGCAACGCGAGGCCCTGAGCGAGGAGCGCGGCGAGCACGCGCATCTGACGCGCCTGGTCTTCCACCACACGCGCCGCGACTTCGGCATGCTCCGGCGGCTGATCGACCGCATCAACGACGTGCCGCTGGATCCGGCTCCATGAACACGGGAGCGAGGCCCAGCCGCGCGACCCGGCCTGCGGCATGGATCGACCGCGCAGCTCGGATCCTCCTCGGGTGCTCGGCGATGCTCCTGCCCGCCTGTGCAGGCGATGCGCCCCGGAGCGATGAGCGGCCCGAGTTCGGCGCTGGGTCACCCACCACGGTGGCTGCGCC
>JBEGNG010000147.1:0-6573 GCA_041182645.1 Planctomycetota bacterium | reverse complement strand
CTCTTCTCGTACGGCACCGAGACCGAGCACTACGCCGCAGGCAGCGGCCCGATCGTGGTGGACGTCGCCGGCTGGAAGGTCGCACCCTTCATCTGCTACGACCTTCGCTTCCCCGAAGTGTGGCGCCACGCCGCACTTGCGGGCGCCGAGCTCTTCACGCTCAGCGCCAACTGGCCGGCTCGGCGACACGCGCACTGGGCCGCGCTCGTCCGGGCGCGCGCGATCGAGAACCAGGCGTTCGTCGCCTGCTGCAACCGCGTCGGTCGCGATCCGGCCCTGACCTACGACGGAGGGTCCGCCCTCATCGACCCAATGGGTGACGCGCTCGTGCTCGGTGACGATCGCTGCGGTGCGCTCGTTGCCGTAGCCCGTCGTGACGCGCTCGACCGTTGGCGGCGCGACTTCGGCGCACTGCGCGACCTGCAGCCGTCGTGGCTCGGTCGCGGCGACGCGCGACCTTGAAACGCAAGCGTTTCGGTTGACGCGCGGCGCGCGCGAAGTAGACTCCGCGCGCCGGGCCCTGCCCTGCACTCGCACGGATCGCGGAGAAAGACCATGCAGACAAGGACGTCTCGTCGCGCGTCATCGCGCAGCTCCACAACCAGGAATGCCTCGCTGGCGACCACCCGGGCATCGCGCGCGGCATCGAAGCGCTCTGCCCCGAAGCGCTCATCGCCCAAGCCCTCATCAACCAAGCGCAGCGCTCCGTCGCTCGCGACGCTGCGCAAGCGTTGGGAAACGCCGCTGCGACGATCGTTCTTCAGCGATGCAGGGCGCTTCGCCGCATCGATGGGCGTGAGCGTCGAGGCCTGCGTCGCCCACGTGCGCGCGCTGCAGCCCGACTGTGGCTTCAGCCCCTTCGAGGCCGACACGATCCGTTCGTCCGTGCTCGACCTCGTGCTCGTGGTCGGGTGCGCGCACGATGCTCCGCAGGCGTGGAGCGAACTGCGGCTCCAGCACACCTGGCGCCTGCGCGAGGCGCTGAACACCTGGGCACCGTCGCGCGACGCGGGCCTGCAGATCGAGCGATTCTGGATCGACCTCCGTGCAGCGACCACCGGCGGCAACGGGCTCGCCGGTTTCGATCCGCGCCGACCGCTCTCGCGTTGGCTCGCCGATCGCCTCTTCGGGCAGGTGCAGCACTCGCGCGACCTCGCTTCGGCCCGCCCATGCGCGCCTGCGCTTGCGCTTGACAAGGCCGGGGAAGGGCGTACCCTTCGCTTCCCCCTGATCGCCGCGGTGCAGTGATCGGCCGTCCGGTCAGGGCCAATTCGGTCCGCCACCTTAGCTCAGTTGGTAGAGCACCGCATTGAAAATGCGGGTGTCCGCGGTTCAAGTCCGCGAGGTGGCATCAACGACGCGGCGCCCCGGTTGACTGGGCGCCGCGCGTCATTGTTGGGTCGCCCTCACCGACTGCTCGGTTCGGGGCGACCGCCAAGGGGGTCCAGCTGCACGCCGCCGCGCACCGTGCGCGCGTCCATGCCGGTGTGCGGGTAGTGGCGCTCGAGCGCCGCCGCGAGTTCCTCGCTGTCGACGATCGTGAAGATGACGGTGCGACCGAGCACGGCACTGGCGAAGCGCGCCGCGCGGGCCATGTGCTGCGTGGTGGTGGCCGCGACGAGCGCCTCCTCGTCGATCGCCAGCGGCAGCAGCCGGAACTGCCACGCCTGGCGTGCATCGACGAGCGCGAGGGCTTCGGGCTCGGCGGTGGACAGCGTCTGCCGCGAGGTCGCCTGGATCTGCCGGTACTGGTCGATCCATGCCGCCTCGATCAACGAAGGATCGACGCCGCAGATCTCCTCGGCGAGCGCACCGAAGGGCCGGCCATCCTGCTGCTGGCGCGAGAGCACCCGCTCCACTTCGCGCTCGGTCATCACGCCTTGCGCCACGAGCAGTTCGCCCAGTCGCGGCACGCTGCGGATGAGTTCCATTGGGTCCATCGTGCTTCCCTCCGGGCGATGCATCGGGCCCATCACGGGGCGACTTTGGCCACTTGGGCGCTTTCCCGGAGAATTGTGGTGCGACCGACGGGCCGTCCCCCGCCGGGGCCCGGCATCCGAGCGTGTCCCGCTAGGCTCCGTGCCGTGACGACCAGCGCGGCCAACGCCCTCCTGCAGCGCGTGGAGCAGTGGCTTGGCTCCCCTGCCGGCAACCGTGGTCCCGTCAGCGGTCGCGCCTCGCTGCGGCACATCGAGTCGATGCACGCCTTGCTCCTCGCAGGACCGACCAACGCCGGCTGGTGGGGTGCCTTGGCCGAGGCGCAGGCGATTGCCGCGGCACTCGCCGCCGGGGCCTCGACCGAACTGCACGTCCCCACGCACGACGGCCGCACCTGCGACCTCGTCGCGACGCGCGGACCGACCCGCCTCTGGGTGCACGTCAAGTCGCTCGCGCCCGACGCCACGGTGCCCGGCGCATCGCTGGAGCGCCGCCGGGCCGTGCAGGACGAACTCGTGGCGGCGCTGCGGGGCCTGGAGCAGGTGCCTCGCGGCGTGGTCGTGTCGGTCGAGGCCCTCGCACCGCTGCTGTCGACCGCGCCCGACGTCGCGGCCGCCGAGTCGTTCCTGCGGCGGGCCTCGGTGGGCGACGAGCTGCTCGTGCGATCGACCGCGGGTGACGTGCTGGGCCGGCTGAGCGTGCTTGCACCGTGGGATGGCGGGCACGTGGCGATCGCCCCCGGTGACGTGCAGCGGCCCGGTCACCAGCGCGACCGCATCGAGCGGCTGGTGCGCAAGGCCTGTGCGCAGTTCAAGCCGGGTGAGCGCAACCTCGTGGCGATCGCCGCCATGCCTGAGCAGGAACTCGCGATCGACTGGGCCCTGCTCGGAACGCCCATCGAGCGCTGGGACCGCTTCCCCCGCCGGGGCGAACGCGTCGCCTTCGGGCGCGCGGACGATGGACTCTGGTCGCGCGGACGTGAACCGCTCTGCAGGCTCGCGGCATGGATGGCCCCTTGGCCGCGGGCAGGCCGCGTCTGGATGCGCGACGCCTCGACGGACGATGCCGCAGCGCTCGTGCGCGACCTATGCGCCGAACAGCCGCTCGTGCAGCGGGATCCTGGCGACGGACTCCGCTGAGGCCACGGGCCACAGGCGCTTCAGCGCCGCGGCGGCGGGCTCACCGTCGATCACCGCGCGCACGCCCTGCGCGAGCAGCATCTCCACGTGGCGCCGGGCCAGGTCGGCCGTGAGCGTCACGGTGCCGTCGTCACCGTAGTCACGGTCGCGCGCGTGGCCACGCTTCTCCAGCATGTCGACGGCCTTGCCCGCCGAGAGCGGCAGTTGGATGCGCACCGTGACCACCGGGCCGAGCATCTGCGTGCGCACCGCGGCGGCCAGGGCATCCAGCCCGTCACCGGTCCGCGCGCTGACCTCGACCGCACCCGGGCACGCGCGACGCAGCCGCTCCAGGCGCTCGCGCGGGTCGGCGATGCCGCCGTGCACCTTGGCGTACTCGGCCCAGCTCGTGCCGTGCTCCGACTCGCGCTCGTCGGCGTCGCCGTCATCATCGGCAGCGACCACGGGGCCCGACAACCGTGCCCGCTCTCGCTCGGAGAGCGCATCCCACTCACGGCACTGAGCCTCGACGCGGTCGAGCTTGTTCAGCACCACGATCCGCGGCTGGTCGGCCGCGCCGATCTCGTCGAGCACCTGCTTGACCGTGCCGAGCTGGCGCTCGGCGTGCGGGTCACCGGCATCGAGCAGGATCAGGAGCACGTGCGCGGCGATCGCATCCTCGAGCGTGCTGCGGAAGCTGGCCACCAGGTGGTGCGGCAGGCGCCGGATGAAGCCGACCGTGTCGCTGAGCAGGCATGATTCGCCGCCGCCGAGCTGCCACGATTCCACGCGCGTGTGCAGCGTGGCGAAGAGCTGGTCGTTGGCGAAGGCCCCGCCGGCGGTGAGCGCATTGAACAGGCTGCTCTTGCCCGCGTTCGTGTAGCCGACGATGCCCACGGTGAAGTGGTCGGCGCGGCGGCTCGCGACCTCGCGCGTGCGCCGCAGCTGCACCTCGGCGAGCTCGCGCTTGAGCTGCGACAGCCTCCGCTGCACGAGGCGGCGGTCGATCTCGATCTGCTTCTCGCCGGGACCGCGGGTGCCCACGCCCATCGGGGCGCCGCCGGTGACCTGGCCGAGGTGCGACCACATCGCGCGCAGGCGCGGGGCGGTGTACTCGAGCTGGGCGATCTCGACCTGCAGCTGCGCGGCGCGCGTGGTCGCGCGGCCGGCGAAGATGTCGAGCACGAGCTCGCTGCGATCGAGCACCTTGCACGTCACGGCCTCCTCGAGCGCCTGCAGCTGGCTCGGCGACAGGTCGTTGTCGAGCAGCACGACCTTCGCGCCCAGCTCCTGCACCATCGCGGCCAGGGCCTCGACCTTGCCCTTGCCCAGATAGCTGTGCGGGTCGGGCTTCGCACGCCGCTGCGTGACCTCGCCGACCACGCGCACGCCCGCCGTCTCGGCCAAGGCACGCAGTTCGGCCAGGGGATCGGGATCATGCTCATCCTCGCGCGCCAGCACGCTGGCGACGATCGCGCGCTCGCGCCGGATGTCGATCTCGTCACGCAGACCTTGTTCCACGGAGGCGATTCTAGGGGCATCGTCCATCCGTCACGGACGCTCCCGACCGGGGCCCCACGCTCGACCGATCGTGCGCGCGGCAACCTGCACGTACGCTTGCACGATGCTCGTGCTCGGCCTCGAGACCAGTTGCGACGAAACCGCGGCCAGCGTGGTCGAGTTCGACGGCGCGTCGCTGCGCGTGCGTTCGAGCGTGGTCGCGAGCCAGGAGTCGATGCACGCGCCGTACGGTGGCGTGGTGCCGGAGCTGGCCAGCCGCGCCCACCTGGCATGCATCGTGCCCACGCTGGAGAAGGCGATCCATGATGCGGGCATCGGCTTCCGCGACCTGGACCGCATCGGCGTCGCCAACTGCCCGGGCCTGATCGGCAGCCTGCTGGTCGGCGTGAGCGCCGCCAGCCAAGGGCGTGGCCTGGTCGCTGGGCAAGCCGGTCGTGCCGGTCGATCATGTCGTCGCCCACCTGACGGCGTGCCTGCTCGACCGACCGATGCCCGCGTGGCCGGCGCTCGGCCTGGTCGTGAGCGGTGGACACACCAGCGTCTTCCGCATGCAGGGCCCCACCGAACCCGACCTGATCGGTTGGACGATCGATGATGCGATCGGCGAGGCCTTCGACAAGGCCGCCGCCATGCTCGGACTCGGCTACCCCGGCGGACCACGCATCGAGCGCGCGGCCGTGGGCGGCGATCCGAACGCGGTGCGCCTGCCGAGCGCGTTCCTGCGCCGCGACGGCCTTCAGTTTTCCTTCAGCGGACTGAAGACGGCCCTGCTCTACGCCGCGCGCGGGGTGCCGGGCGCGGCACGACGATCGGGACGGCCGGGGAAGGATCGTGGTGTGGAACAGGTAGCGGGGCACGGTCCGAACCACGATCGTGGCACGGGCGCCGGCACGGCCCACGAACGAGCGTCATCCCCTTCGAACGCCGCCGTCGTGCCTCCGCTCACGCCCGAGCGCATCAGCGACCTTGCGGCGAGCTTCCAACGCGCTGCGGTCGACAGCATCATCGAGGGACTCGATGCCGCGCTCGGCTTGGACGGCCCCCCGCCCCGCACGCTCCTGGTGGGCGGTGGCGTCAGTGCGAACACGCCGCTGCGGCACGCCCTGACCGCGTGGGCGCAGCGCCACGGCATGGAGTGCCGCGTGCCGGCCATGGCGCACTGCATCGACAATGCGGCGATGGTCGCCGGCCTCGCAGCGCTGATGCCTGCCGCCGCCAGTGACCTTGGGTTCACTGCGGAACCCATGAGCCGGATCGCGCGCGGCGTGCGCGGCCCGCAGCGCGCCACCCACGCGGCACCGGCCGTTCCCGCCCAACCCACGCCCCGACCGACACCATGACCTACCGCATGCCCTACATCGATCCGCGCCTGACCATGGTGCAGGCCCCCCACCCAGCCACGCTTGATGAGGCTGAGCTCATGAAGCAGTGCACGGTGGAGTTTGGGCGGGTCGGCGGCCCCGGAGGCCAGCACCGCAACCGCGTCGACACCGCGTGCTGGATCCAGCACGTCGCCACGGGCATCGATGCCCAGGCGACCGAACGCCGCAGCCAGGGGCAGAACAAGTCGATGGCCCTCTTCCGGCTCCGGCTCAAGCTCGCCGCCAAGTGCCGCACGCCCACGAACCGTGACCGCCACCAGTGCAGCGAACTCTGGTGCCGCCGCAGGCAGGGCGAGAAGATGAGCGTGAACCCCGAGCACGAGGACTACCCGGCGCTCCTGGCCGAGGCGCTCGACGTGATCGTGGCGCGCCGCTACGACCTGGCGGGCGCGGCGGGCGTGCTCGGCATCACCATGAGCCAGCTCAGCCGGCTCGTGCGCCACCACAAGTTCGCCTTCGGCGTCGTGAACGACGGCCGCAAGGCGGTCGGCCTGGCGCCGCTTCGAAGTTGAGCGCGGCGCGCGGCTACCCTTGCGGTTCCCTCAGGAGCCCCGCATGACCACCCGCGCCTACGCCGCCCAGTCGCCGACCGCACCGCTCGCGCCGCACGCCAT
>JBEGNG010000146.1:0-9315 GCA_041182645.1 Planctomycetota bacterium | reverse complement strand
CAATACACCGGCACGCTCGGGTCGATGTCCAAGCTCCACAGGTGGATGCCGCCGGCCATGCTGTGCACGTCGCTGAAGCCCTCGCGGCGCAGCGCAGCCGTGAACTGCAGGCTCCGTGCGCCGTGGTGGCACAGCACGACGATGCGGTCATCCTCGTGCTGGCGGAGGGACGCCAGGCGGGCTGCGAACTCCTGCAGCGGCACGAGCAGCGCACCCTCGATGCGTGCGGTCGCGTGCTCGTGCGGCGTTCGGCAGTCGATCAGGATCAGCGGGTCGCCGGCGGAGCGCGCATCGCGCACCTGCCGCGGCGTGACTTCCCACGCGGGCTGGAACGGGTAGCCCTGCGGCAGGCCACGATCGTCGAGGTCACTCGCCATCGCGGTCCTCGTGGCGCACGGCGAGCTCCTCGAGGAGTTCGGGGGCGAACCCCCGGCGTGACAGCGCCGCCAGCGCGGCGCGCAGCGACCGGCCGCCCTTGAGCGCGTTGGCCAGGGCCTCCTCGGCGCTGCGACGCTCGGTCGCGCTCGACATGCCTCGGGTGACGCACTGCTCCGCCACCTCCGCGTCGATGCCCGCGGCCGTGAGCTTCGCGACCATCCAGGCCGCGCTCCGCGGCTTGCGCGCGGTCGTCGTGCGTTCCCACTGCGCCACGCGTGCCGCCGCGCATTGCGCATCGTCGATCCAGCCGTCGCGCTCGAGGCCATCGAGCGTCCCGGTGATGCACGCCGTGGGGAACTTCAGCTTCCGCAGCCCGCGCTGCAGTTCATCGCGCGTGTGCGCGCGGCGCGCCATCATGCGCAGGGCCGACTCGCGCGCGCGGCCATGCTGCACCACGGCGGCCACCCGGGCCTTGAGCGGTGCGTTCCACCGCGCCTTGGCGCCGAGCCTGAGCGCGCGCACCTCGTCGTGGCTGAGCACGGCGACGGTGCGGCCGCCGGCGATGAGCGCCACCATGTTCGGGTTGCGCTCGAGGACGCGCGTGGTCAGGGCGTTCCCCGTCGCGGTCGCGGGGCGCGTCGTGGTCCGGCTGCGCGTGGGAGACCTGCGCGGTCGCTTCGATGCGGTGGTGGTCATGCCCCGAGCTCCGCGAGCAGCCCGCTGATTTCGCCAGCCGCGTGGCCATCGCCGCTCGATCGTGCGCGATCGAGGCCGGTCCGCAGCGTGGTGATCGCGTCGTCGAGCCGACCGGCCGACTGCAGCACCTTGGCCTTGTGGAAGAACGCGTAGCAATAGTCGGCGTCGGCCTCGAGCGTGGCGTCGAACCACCGCAGGGCCTCGTCGGTGCGCCCGGCCTTCGCATGTTCCTGGGCGATGGCGTAGCGGCAGAAGGCATCCGCAGGATCCTGCTCGTGCATGCGCGTGAGGAGTTCGAGTCGCGTTCCGGTCATTCCGGGAGCGTACACCGCTCGGGTACGCTCCCGGCATGGTGCGTCACTGGATCATGCTGGCGGTCGTGGCCCTCGCCGGGTGCGGGGATCCCTACAAGTACGAGCGGGAGGACCGCACCGATCGACGCCCCCGCGAGCTGAAGGTGATCCACACGGTCGGCGGGGTGCACTGGTGCGCGCTGGGCTACGCCGGCGGCTGGTACCAGGGCTTCGGCCACCGGCTCCTCAGCCTGGGTGCGCGCACGGGTGACGTGCTGAGCACCCTCGAGCCCGTCCCGGCCGGGTCGGGCGGCGCCGTCCGGTCGCTTGCGGCCTGGCAGGGCGACCTGTACGCGGTCGTCGAGCGCACGGCGCTCGTGCGGATCGATGTCCGGGACCCCAAGGACCTGGCCGTCGTCGAGACCAGCGATGCCGCGGCGCTCGGCCTCGAGCCGGAAGCCGTGGCCGTCATCGACGACAGGCTCCTGGTCAGCGGCATCGGCGGCGTGCTCGAGCTGCCGAGCCGGGCGCGCTTCCTGCAGGGCCTCGATGCGTCGTCCGAGGTGGTGAAGGTGGGTGATGAACTGGTGGTGCTCGTGGGCAACGATCTTCGTGCACTCGACGGCGCCGACATGGGCATCGAGGCCAGCGCGATCCTGCCGCTGCAGCCTGGGCAGGGCCCCGAGGGCGGCGCACTCCTGCTCGAGCAGGGCCGCCGTGGATCGGCGGTGACGCTGATCGACCACACCTTCGCCGAGGTCTCGAAGGTGGCGCTGGGCAAGGGCATCCAGACGATCTCGATCGCCGGCGGCCGTGCATGGGCCTTCGCCCCCGATGCGATGTACACCTGGGCGATCGGCACGACCGGCCTGACCGATGAACTCGAGGTCAAGATCAAGGGTGCCCTGGGCATCGAACTGCTGGGCAAGAACCGGTACGGCGTCTACGGGGCGTTCGGGCGTTCGCTCTTCCGGCTCGAGACCGACGAGGAGGGGCCCGGCGACACCTTCTACCGAAGCCATCGCGAGCCCGGCAACATCGTCATCGCGCTGAGCGACCAGCGCCGCATCCTCGCGGGCACGCCGACCGACGTCTGGAGCTACTCCGTCGGCAACGACTGCGAGCTCGTGCAGCGCTCGCTGCAGGTGGGTGAGATGCCGCGGGATGAACTGACGATCGACGACGGCGAGGCGCGCATCGAGGGCGAGGATCGCACGAGCCTGGTGGTCGAGCTGCCGGGTTCGCGGCAGGAGTTCGAGCTGCCGCGGATCGCCACGATGGCGGTCGTCGACACCGATCTCTGGGTCGCGCACCTCGACGGCATCAAGGTCTATCGGCGCGCGATCCCGCCGGCGGTTGGGGTCACGGAGGTCGCCTCGCTGCGGCTGCCCGGCCCGGTCACGCACGTCTTCCCGCGCCGCGCGGGGCAGGGCGCTTCGTTCGTGAGCGCGCTGGGCGGGATGGGGACGACGGAGTGGAAGCCGGTCGGCGAGCTTCCGAGCACCACCGGCGGCAAGTAGCGTCGTCGGTACACGTGCCGCCGCGTGCCTTGCACACGCGCCGGCCGTGGGCGATGAGCAGGTGGCTCACCAGGCACCAATCGTCCTGCGGGATGAGCGCCATCAGGTCGCGCTCGACCTTGACCGGATCGTCGTGGCGCGTGAGCCCGAATCGCTTGGCCAGGCGCCCCACATGCGTGTCGACGACCACGCCTTCGTTGATGGCGAAGCAGTTGCCCAGCACCACGTTGGCGGTCTTGCGGGCGACGCCGCGCAGCGTGAGCAGGTCCTCCATCGTGCGGGGCACCTCGCCGCCGAACCGTTCGCAGACGGCCGCCATGGACTCATGCACCGCGCGCGCCTTGTTGCGCCAGAAGTTCAGGCTCTGCACGAAGGGCTCGATCTCGCCGGGCGTCGCGCGCGCGTAGTCACGCGGCATGGGAAATCGCTTGAAGAGGGCCGGCGTGGCCTTGTTCACGCCCACGTCGGTCGACTGCGCGGACAGGATCGTCGCGACGAGGAGCTCGTGCGGCTTCGACCAGGTGAGCTCGCAGGTCGCATCGGGGTAGCGCGCCTTGAGGGCCGCCAGCAGTTCGAGCGCACGCTCACGCCTGGCCGCGGTGGGGCGGGGGAGCCGCTGCGTCATGCTCCGACCCGTCGCGGTGCGGCGTGCGCCAGCGCGACCGTGCCGGCCAGGATCGCGGTCAGGCTCGCCGAGCCGTTCAGCCGCTCGGCCCAGGGGTGCAGCGCATCCATCGATGCCTTGCTGGAGGCGGCACCCTCTCGGTTCCCCGCGTGCACGGCGGCATGCCAGGCATCACCGACCGATGCCGTGCGCGTGTCGAGCACGTGGCTCGCGGCGGTCGTGACGCCGGCAAGCACCAGCAGGGCGATCGCCCATCGGGGCCGGCGCAGCATGGCCTTCGCCAGGAGCACCAGCGCGACCGGAGCAAGAACCAACTTCGCCCAGGCCATGGTGCGGAAGGCCGTGCCCGCGACCTGCCCGGCAACGAAGCTCCCCGATGCGGCCGGATCATCGGCGAACCAGGTGGCCGCTGCGGGATCCACTGCGCCCATCCGCTTGAGGACGAGGAAGGCGGTGATGGCCACGAGCGTCGGCGCGGCACACGCCAGGCACCAGGCACACCACGCCAGCGAGGCAGCGAACACGGTCCGATTCATGCCCCAAGGGTACGCCGCTACCCTTCGACCGTGCTGACGCAACTGACCAGTGCGATCCCCGAGCCGAGCGTGGCCATCGAACACCTCGGGCTGCCGTTCCGCGAGGCCTTGGCCTGGTGCTCGGTGGCGGGTGCTCGCGCGATCCAGCTCTCCGCCACGATGCCCGAGACCCGCGTGCGCACCATGGATCGCAGCGAGCGTCGCGGCATCGGTGACGCGGTGCGTGCCTCCGGTGCGCTCACCGCGGGCATCGACTGCATCCTTCCGCCGGAACACCTTGCCGATCCCGCGCGCGCCGACACCGCGGCGCAGGCGCTGTTCGCCGCCATCGAGTGGGCCGAGCTCCTCGGTCGGCTCACCGTCACCACGTGGCTCCCGACCGGCGATGGCCACGCGACGGCGCTCGCGGTCCGGACCGCCGTGATCGCCGAGGCGCAGCGGCGCGGCGTGACGCTCGCCGTCCTCGGCGGCGGGCACGACGCCGATGGCCCTGCGGCGATCGCGATCGATCCGCCCGTGCTGCTGGCCGCGGGCGAGTCCGTGGACGCGGCCTGCGCCCGTGCCGGCAGTCGCCTGGCTGGGCTGCGGCTGGTCGACCTGCTGCGCAGCGGTCATCGTGGTCCCGTGCTGCAGCCGGGCGATGCGCGACTCGATGCGCTGGCGCTCGCCGCGACCTTGGCGACCATCGGCTTCCGAGCGCATCCGGTGATCGACACGCGGGGCTGGAGCGATCCGCGCGGTGGCGTCGTGGGGACCCTCGATCGCTGGCTCGACCGCCCCGCGCCGCCGAGGAGCGCCGCCCATGCATGAGGTCGTCGGCATCGGGATCGACCTGGTCGACTGCGGGCGGATCGAACGCATGCTGGCGGATCACGGTCAGGCGTTCCTCGACCGGGTCTACACCCCTGGCGAGCAGGCCTACTGCGGCCGCTCGCGCAACCAGATCGAACGGCTTGCTGCCCGGTACGCCGCGAAGGAAGCCGTCGCCCGGTACGCCGCGAAGGAAGCCGTCCTGAAGGCGCTCGGGACCGGGATGCGGGATGGCATGAGCTGGACCGAAATCGAGGTCAGCCACGACGCCTTGGGTGCACCGGTCGTGACCCTGCATGGGGAGGTGGCCCGGGTCGCCGCGGCGCGAGGGGTCGGCAGGCTCGCGGTCTCCCTGACCCACGCTGGGGGGCTCGCCATGGCCGAGGTGATGGCGCTCGGCACGGCCGGGTGAATCGCTACGATTCCCCCATGCAGCGCCGTGGCAAAGCGACTCTGTACGAACTCATGCGCAAGGGCGTCGGCGATCCTGCACCGTCGCGACCGAGCGGCGCAGGGTTCTCGCTCGGCAGTGGTGCGATCGAACCGCGCCGTCCGTGGAAGCTCTGGATCGTCGTCGGCATCGTGGCGCTCGTTGCAGTGATCGTGGTGGTCGTGCTCATGCTCCGTGACGACGCCTCCCGAGCTGCCGATGCGCCGCCTGCGGGAACCGCGCCAACCGCGCCGGCGAAGGCCGCGGGTTCATCATCGGCACCAGGTGTGTCGGGTGGGGCGGCAGCGTCCGGGCCGGCGTTATCCGCGTCGAAGCCTGCGCTCCCGGCGGCAAGCGGCGGCGATCCCCGCAAGGCGGGACTCAATTATCTGGTGGTCATGACCGGACCGGCCGCAGCGGCTGGAGAGCTCGCCGGGTTCCTCCGCGGCAAGGGCCTTGATGCGTGGCTCGTTTCCGGCAATAATGCCGGACTCTCCAAAGTGATCGTCCTTCCCGCGTCGCAGACCGGGTCGGACCAAGCAGCGGAGTCGCTCAAGGCCGACGTGAAGGCCGCGGGCCGCCTGTGGAAGGCGGTCAAGGCCGGCAACCCGGACCTGGGCGATTGCTACTACGAGAAGTTCAAGGGCTGAGCCCCGCGCACGAACGACCAAGGAAACGACCATGAGCATCCACCCGAGCCTCAAGACCAAGTCCGGCGCCCTCGCGCAGCACCGCAACGTGCTGACCCGCACCGAGCGCATCGCCAAGCTCACCGCGGAAGAGCGCTTCAGCACCGACAAGAACAGCGCGCTCGGCCTCGTGAAGGTGCGCAGCATCAAGGCCGCCGCCGGCAAGAAGAAGGCCAAGGAGGGCGATGCCGCCGCCGCCGATCCGAAGGCCAAGGGCGGTGCCAAGGCTGCAGCCGCACCGGCCGCCAAGAAGAAGTGAGCCGCGGTTCCCATCGCTAGACTTCGCGCGCCCCCGGCAATCACCGGGGGCGCTTCATTTCGGAGACCCCATGAGCACCACGCGCCACGCCCTCGACCACCTGATCTCCGATCGTGCACGCTCGATGCAGCCCAGCGGCATCCGGCGCATCCTCGAATCGGGGATGAAGCTGCAGAACCCGATCAACCTCAGCATCGGCCAGCCCGACTTCCCGGTCCCCGAGCCGATGAAGCAGGCCGCGATCGACGCGATCCGCAACGACCGCAACGGCTACTCGCTGACGGTCGGCGTGCCCGAGCTGCTCGAGGCCGCCTGGGCCCACGTCGGGCGCGACATCGGTTGGCACAACGACGGCTCACTCGGCCTGTTCATCAACTCGGGCACGAGCGGCGCGCTGCTGCTTGCGGCGATGGCGCTGCTCGATCCGGGCGACGAGTTCGTCATGCCCGACCCGTTCTTCCTGCACTACCCGCAGCTGTGCTACATGACCAACAGCGTGCCGGTGTCGTGCGACACGTATCCGGACTTCCGGATGACGGCCGACCGCATCGAGCGGTGCCTCACGTCCCGCACCAAGGCCGTGCTCATCTGCAGCCCGAGCAACCCATGCGGCACCGTGCTCACCGAGGCCGAGTTGCGGGACATCGTCGACCTGTGCAGGGGCCGCAACCTGCAGCTCGTCAGCGACGAGATCTACGACGAGTTCGTCTTCGGCATGCCCGAGGCGCCGAGCCCCGCGCGGTTCTCGAAGGACGTGCTCGTGATCCGCGGCTTCGGCAAGACCTACGGATGCACGGGCTGGCGGCTCGGATACTCCGCCGGACCGATCCACCTGATCCAGCAGATGACCAAGCTCCAGCAGTACACCTACGTGTGCGCGCCGACGCCGCTGCAGGTCGCCGCGGCCCATGCGTACCGCTGCGATCTCTCGGGTGCGCTGCTCGCCTACGAGCGGCGACGCGACATGGTCCTCAAGGCCTTCGAGGGCGTGGTCGACCTGCCGAAGCCCGAGGGCGCCTTCTACGCGTTCGTGCCGGTGCCGGAGCGGCTCGGCATGACCGGCACGCAGTTCTGCGAGAAGGCGCTCGAGCGGCGCGTCCTCGTGGTGCCGGGCGGCGTCTTCAGCGCGCGCGACACGCACTTCCGCATCTCGTATGCGGTGAACGATGCACAGTTGGCCGAGGGGCTGGCGATCCTGCGCGACCTGATGCTCGGGGCGTGACCGCGCTGCTCCCGGCTTCGGCGGGGCGCGGCATCCCAACGACAACGCCCCGGCTCATGGCCGGGGCGCTGAACGTGGATCCATCGATCTCAGGGGCGGGACGACCTGCGGAGGCCTGGGCCTTCGGGCCGACGCGCCGCGGGATCAGTTCTTCTTCGGCGGCTCGACGCCGGCCGCGCCGCTGCTCGACTGCAGCTTGCGGTTGGCGTTGAACGCATCATCGGGGGCCTGGACCTGGGTTGCAGGCGGCTTGCGCTTCTGGTCTTCGCGGATGGCGGTGCTCGACGATCCGCCGCCGCACGCGGTCAGCATGGAAGCGCCGAGGATGCTGCACAGGATGAGGGTCTTCTTCATCGGTGGACTCCTTGGGGTTGGGGGGAACGATAGCAGAAAGACGGCGTGGGATCAGTCAGGGTTCGGCCCGAGTCGCGCAGGAAGGCCCTCGGGCGAGAGCCAGCGCCACTGGGTGTGGAAGGTGTCGTCGTTGTCGGCGATGCCGACGTTGATGGCCGTGCACCCGTCGAGGAGTGCCGCGGGAATGGTGCAGCGGGCGGCCCATCCGCCGTCGGTCGCCGTGCGCTCGAACCGGGGTCCGGGCGCGCCGCCGAGCAGCGCGCCGGTGACGGGCTCCCAGGTCCAGGATGCACCGCGATCACGATCACCCCGGAACAGGCGGATGCCCAGCGCATCGACGAGCGGATTCGTGGCGCGGTCCTTCCGCCCGAGGGCGCCCTCGAAGGAGGCGGCCATGCGATCGTCGGGGACGGAGATCCGCAGGACGAGCCCATCGGGCGAGCGCTCGGCCACCACCGTCGGCGGCGCGTCGTCGGTGGCGTACGGGGTCCACTCCCATTCCTCGAGCGGCATGGGGGTTCCCGCAGCGAGGGTGCGCTGCACCGGCAGCCGACGGCGCACGGCGACCGGCACGCGACGCTCCTTCGTGTCGGTGAAGCTGAGCTCGACGACGGCCTCGGGCGCGCGCAGCGGCGCAGGAAGGGGCGGGCAGCTCACGCGCACCTCGATCGACGCCGTGGCTCCCGGTGCGATCGTGACGGGCGTCACCGGCGCCAAGGCGATCGGCGTGGCGAGATCCGTGACGGCGGGATTCAACGTATCCACGGGCGTCCTGCTCACGGAAGGCTCGCCGGGCACGATCCACTCCTCGCCGCTGCCGTTGCGGAGCCGGAGGCTCGCCACGATCGGGACATCGATGGGATTGGTCACGGTCAGCACCAGTGAGGCATCACGAAGCCCATCGGTGCCCGGCTCGGGGAGCGCACCGGCGATGGACACCGTGCGGGCATCACGCTTCAGGTTGAAGGCCCGCTCCTGGTCCTTCGCGACGATGAAGTCGCCCGGCAGCGTCGCGCCGGCGAACTGGTGCCACACCTCGGCGGTGCCGTCCTTCAGGTCGAGCATCGAGATGTGCTGGAGCTGGCCGGTCAGCGGATGCTGGTCGATCGCCCCGCCGCAGGTGCCCAGGATGTGGTACTGCACGCCGTCCCGGTCCGGGTCGCGCTGCATGCTGTGGAAGTGCCCGGCGATGACCGCCACCGTGCCCGCCGGTGCAAGCAGGGGATGCACCCGCTCGTCCCACTGCACGTCGCGGTAGCGCCACAGCGGCCGGTGCATGAGCAGGATCGATGGCACGCCGCGCGCCTTCGAACGTTCGAGTTGCGCGCGGAGCCACGCGAACTGCTCGTCGCCGAGCTGGATCGAGCGGTCATCGAGGTTCTCGTCCGAGTAGAGGACGATCGCCGTCAATCGGTCCAGGTCGACGGCGTACCACAGGGGGCCGACGGTACGGCGGTAGAGCTCGGCGAAGCGCCGATCACCGGGGTCACGGGTGCCGGCGAT
>JBEGNG010000145.1:0-5095 GCA_041182645.1 Planctomycetota bacterium | reverse complement strand
CTGGCAAGCGCATTGCACTCGCCCTCAAGCCCTTCGATGCGGCGCCCGAGTGCCCGGGTTGCCGCCACGAGTTCGGCCATCTCGGCACGCCGCGAAAGCATGCCGCCGACGCTCGCATCGGCCGCCCCAACGGTCACGACGCCGGTCCGGTCGATGAGGTCGCCACCCGGGGTGACGATGCGCGCACCGCGAAGGCCGCCTTGGGCCAGCAGCAGCGCGGCGTCGAGGTCGGCCACGAGCCAGGTGTCGGCCAGGAGGCACTCCGCGACCCGGCTCGCATCGCCCGCGCAGCGCACGAAGCCCAGGAGGGGCACGGCGCCGTCGGGTTCACCGCGCTCGGTCGCGGCAGGGCGCTGGATCGAAGCGGTGGCGAACGAGATGCGCCCGCGCTGCTCCTTGGCCGTGACCACGGTCGGACGCACCGACTCGGGCGCATCGAGCAGGAGCATCTGCAGCGACTCGCCGAGCGCGGCCTCGACGGCCGTCGCGTGCTCCCGATCGCTCTCGAGCAGGTCGCCGAGCATGCCGCGCACGCTGGGGAAGCGGTCCGGCGCACCGAGCACGGCCTTCACCGCGCCGGTGAGCCCTTCGCGGGCATCCTGCATCTCACCGAGGATGCGGCGACGGCTCTCGACGCGCGTGCGCTCGTCGCGCAGCTCGGCGAGTTCCTCCAGCATGGCCTCGCTGCGGTCGTCGAAGTGGGCGGCGACGCGGAGTTCCTCGGTGGCCTCGCGCTGCAGCCGCTCCTGGGCGTCCTGCGCCGCCTGGCGTCGGACGATGGCCTTCACGCGGGCCAGCCGGCCGGCGTCGAGTTCCTCGGCGAACGGCGCCTCGCGCGCGTCGAGCCGCTCGAGCTGCTCGGCGAGCGAACGCTCACGCTCGTCGGCGGCCGTCATGCGCTGCGCGGCGCGGGAACGCTCACGCTCGAGGCCGACGACCTGCTCGCGCAGCCGCTCGTGGCGCGAGCGCGCATCGGTGAGCGTGCGGGCGATGGAGGCGCGCCGCTCGCTGGCGGCGGTCGTCTCGGCATCCGCCGCGGCCACGGCCCGTTCGTTGGCATCGAGCTGTGCCTCGAGCGTGCCGACCTGCGCCTGCACCTCGTTCATGCGTTCGTCGGCCTGGGCCAGTGCCACACGGTCGGTCTCGAGATCCGCCTCGGCGCGTGCGAGCCCCTGGCGTGCGGCATCCGCCCGCTGCTGGTGCTGCGTCACGAGGCCCTGGGCCTCGATGCGCTCGCGCTCGTGGGCCTGCTGCTCGTGCATGACCTGGTCGCGGGCGAGTTCCGCATCGCGCTTGGCTTCCTCGGCGAGGCGCACGCGTTCGATCAGGGCATCCCGTGCGCCATCGAGCGAGGCGACGAGCGCCTCGGCCTCGGCCAGCCGCGTGCGGTGCTCGTGGAACAGGTCGAACGCGAGCGCCGAACGGATCGCGCGCCGGCGCGTGTCGAGCTCCTGGAACCGCTTGGCCTTCTCGGCCTGGCCGCGCACGATGCGCAGGCGGCGCTCCGTGCTCGCAAGCTGCTCGCGGATCAGGATGAGGTTGCGCTCGGCGCCGTCGAGCTTGCGCTGGGCCTCGGCCTTGCGCGCCCGGAACTTGGCGACGCCGGCGGCTTCCTCGAGGATCGCCCGGCGCTCCGCCGGGTTGGCCTCGAGCAGCGCAGCGACCTTGCCCTGTTCGATGATGGAGTAGGCGTCGGTGCCGATGCCCGTGTCCATGAAGAGCTCACGGATGTCGCGCAGACGGACCTTCTTGCCGTTGATCAGGTACTCGCTGCGCCCATCGGAGTACAGGCGCCGCGTCACCTCGACCACGTCGTGGTCGACCGGCAGGGCGCGGTGCCGCACCAGGCCGCGGCGCACCTGTGCGGAACCCTCGGCTTCGCCGTCGTCGGCGTCCTGGTCATCCTCGATCGTGTCCATCGCGGGGGCGGTCGGTGCCACCTCGACCGTGCGGTCGAGCACGGGATTGTCGAAGGTCAGCGTGACGCTGGCGCAGCCCAGGGGCTTGCGCGTGGCGCTGCCCGCGAAGATGACGTCGATCATCGCGGAACCGCGCAGGCTCTTGGCGCTGCGCTCGCCGAGCACCCACTTGATGGCGTCGACGACGTTGCTCTTGCCGCAGCCGTTGGGCCCGACGATGCCGATGACCGGCGCGTCGAAGGTGAACTCCGTCGTGTCGGCAAAACTCTTGAAGCCGCTCAGGGTGAGCTTGGCAAGGCGCATCTTTCGGACCTCCTGTCATCGCGCGGACCCATCCATGGGCCCGGCCGCTCACGGCACGCGACAACCACTTGCGTCAACGGGGCACAGTATCGCGTGAAGGACGCTGGGAATCAACCGGGGCGCCGACCGACGCGCGGTCGAGATCGGTGCCGCTGCCTGCGCCCGAGCGCTCCTTGGCCTCGGCGGCGAGGTCCTTCTCGTCCTCGGGAACGTCGAACTCGGGGCGGTCGGCCTCGGCGTCCTCCTCCTCGGTGCGCAGCAGCTCCGCGAGGATGCGGTCCTGCTCGACCTTGAAGTCGCCCTTGAAGTAGCCGTCCTTCCACAGCCGGTGCAGGGTCCCGATCGCCTCGCTGTAACTCATGTTGAGGCCGGGCGATGGGTACTCCGGCGACGCCCGGTGGCCCAGGAAGCGGGCGAACTCGGCCAGCTCCGGCCTGACCTGCTCGCGCAGCACGCCGCCGTCGGGGGCCTGCCAGAACACGTCGAGCAGGGGCTGGTCGTAGTCCCCGCGCACGACGAGCCGCGAGTCGAACTCGGTCAGCGTCATCGGCCGCACCACCTCGGCCTCGTCGCCGAAGATCACCACCCGCGGCTGGCCGCTCTGGGTCACGTAGATCATCGGCTTCTTGCTGCCGATCGTGTTGAGCAGGTACTTGCCGTTGACGTCGACCTCGCCGATCGACGCATCACCCCGCTTGAGCAGGGCATCGAAGGCAGCCAGCCGGACGTCGATGTCGGTGTCGTCGACGAGCGGCCGCAGCCCGATGTTCACCCTCGGGTTGCCCTGCATGTTGGCCAGCAGCTTGATCGCATCGATGCGCAGCGCCGAGCCGCTGTCGTTGGCCATCGTCAGCAGGTGCGGGACGACGACGGGATCGTTCAGGTAGGCGCCGGCCTGCAGCGCCGCGAAGCGCGGCTGCTCCTCGGCGTACTCGTAGAGCGACTGCACGGTCGGGATCGCCTTCTTCCCGAGTGCCTGCCAGCGAAGGCTCGCCGCGGCCGCGGCCCCGGGATTCGCGACCAGGGCGCGCTTGACCTGCAGCGCGGTCGCCTCGATGGATGCCATGTTCAGCGGCGTGTGCCGCACCAGCTCGACGAAGTCATTGGTGCGGCTGAAGTAGTTCGGCGGGATGACCACGTCGACGGCCTCGTCGCTGCGGCCCCTGGCGGTGTCGTCCTGCTGGCCCGGTTCACGGGGGAACGAACTGTTGATCGCGCTGGCGATGAGCTTCGCACGCGAATGGCTGGGCGTCGCGAGCCGCAGGCGCAGCACCATGTCCTCGGTGACGACGCCGCCGTTCAGCACGCGCCCGCTCAGCCGGTTCACGGTGTCGGTACTCACGCCCACGGGATCCGCGAAGGGATTGATGACGAGGTCGCCCATGCCCCGCGCGAGGATCCGGGGTTGCTTGCTGCCGAGCATCAGCGGACCGGGTCGGAGATCGGTGAGGATCAGCCGCCCACCCTCGAGGCTCGTCGCGCCGGTGCCCGGCGCCGCGAAGATGCGCAGGTCGAAACGGGTTCCCTTGGGCGCCGCGGGAGGGATGATCCCCTCGACCACGACGATGGCGGTGTTCTCCTCGCCGAGGAGGCGATCGAGTTCGCTCGAATCGGGCGCCTTGCCGTCCGCGCCGAGCCGCAACCGCTGCAGGTCCTTGAGCACCTGGGCGCGGACTTCGGTCGGTGCGATCCGGCTGCCCGTGCCGCGCAGGTCGAAGACCAGGCCATAGCCACGCACCACCGTGGGCGTGAAGCCGGTGACGATCGTCTCCGCCGCGATCGTGCCGCGCATGATCGGATCGACGTCCATCGGGATGACCCGGCGATCGGCCCGGGACTGCTTGGGACGCTCGGGTGCATCCTCCACGAGCGCACCGGCGCAGGCTGACAGCGTGGCGACCGCCACCGTGACGAGGGCGAACCGGGTGGCCTTCAGGAACTGGGAGACACGCTGGTGCATCGGGGGGTGGGTTGGAGGATAGCCGGGCGGACCACCCGGACGAACGGGACGCCCGACGAACCGGAACCATGGGCTGGATCATCGCCCTGCATGCCATCTGCCCGCGTGGCACAATGGCGTCATGAATCAGGCACCGTCGCCCCGTCGCAGGACCATGATCGTGACCACCTCGCTGCTCGGTGCCGCGTTCGCCGGCGCAGCAGGAGCCCTCTGGATCGGTCTGCACGAGGGCTCGGTCGCGAACGCAGGCAACCTCGCCGAGGCACCCGATCGTTGGCACTTCGCCCGCGGCCGGGAAGTCTGGGTGCTCGCGGGGGCAGGCAACGCCTGCGAAGGACGGACCTTCGAATCACCGGGGGGACGCGCGTCATACGGCAGCGACGAACAGGGCAGGTTCATCTGTCGCGGCAGCATCGGCCCGGCATCCGCGCCGAAGTCGCAGTGGGACCAGGTATTCCCGACGATCGATGCGGCCGGTGCATGGTGGCAGGAGAAGGTCGACGAGATCTGGTACGAGGTCGGCGGCGAAGGCTGGCACGTCTTCCAGGTCGACACCGAGCGCGGCCAGACCGATCCGGGCAGCCGCTGCGGGAACATCCCCACCAAGGAGTTCACCTACTTCATGCGCAAGGGCGAGTGAACGGCGAGCCAGGGGTGCCGCGCTAGACTCCGACCGTCGGGCGCTTAGCTCAGTTGGTTAGAGCACCGCTATTACACAGCGGGGGTCACAGGTTCGAGTCCTGTAGCGCTCACTGCGTGAGCGCAGGGGTGCGGGCAAGCCCGCACCCGCGCGGCCCTGGGCCCCGCCCAGTCCGTCGCACGCTCGCGGCCGTCGCTCCCTTTGGGGCGCCGGCATGCCTCGTTCGCTCAGACAGTCCTCGCCTGCTTGGAAACTGGCGCGTCTGTCACCCCG
>JBEGNG010000144.1:0-5096 GCA_041182645.1 Planctomycetota bacterium | reverse complement strand
CGGGCCCACCAGGGCCTGCGCTTCCTGCAGGTTCGTGACCGCGCTGCCCACGGCCGTGAGCATGCTGGCGATCATCAGGTACGCGGTGAGCGCGAACGCGATCATGAGCACGAGGCTCGAGACCGGCACCAGGTCCATCATCGCCAGCGCCGAGAGCCCGGCCAGGCCCGCCAGGCCGTACATCGCCAGCATGACGGCGGTCGAGCCGAGCTGGCCCAGGATCTTGCCCGCCAGAAGTTCCATGGGGCTCACCGCGGCGAGCAGCACCTCGATGACCTTGCTGCCCTTCTCCTCGATGGTGTTCGTGAGCAGGTAGTTCGCGCCGGTGAAGGTCGTGATCCACATGAGCAGCATGAAGGCGCCGGGAACCAGCATGCGTCCCTCGAGCCGCTCCTTCGCCTGGGCGCCGTCCTCGGTCAGCCGAAGGATGCTCGCCTCGGGTCGCTTGAGCAGGTCCATGGTGCGCTGGTAGTCGGCACCCGAGGCCTGCACGCGCAGCCGCACGATCGCCTCGCGCGCGGCACGGTTCACGATGGCGGTGTGCTTGGGGCTGGTGCGCGTGGCGACGAAGAGCTCGTAGGTCGGGTCCTTCGCCTGCGCATCGAGCGACGTCGGCGGGATGATGACCAGCGCCAACGCATCGCCGCGGCGCACCCGTTCCTTGGCGCCCTCGACCGCGTCGGCGGCGATCGGCTCGACCGATGACTCGATCGGTGTCAGCGCTGCGGTCGCGTCCTCGAGCTCTGGCTCCTCGCCGCGCTCGGCGCGCTCGCGCAGCGCGGCGGCCGGGTCCTTGGCCGCGCGGCCAAGCTCGGCACGCAGTTCGTCCGTCGCGGCGGCGGGGGCATCCACCAGGATCGCACCCTGCATCGGTTGCACGCTCGTCGCCATCAGGATCGGCAGCAGCAGCGAGACGCCCGCCATGAGCAGCGGGAAGACGAGCGCCGAGAAGAGGAAGCCCTTCGTGAGGACGGTCGTGCGGAACTCGCGCCAGGCGATCGAGAGCACGCGTCGCGGCGCGCCGGCGTGTCGGGGGCTGTCAGGCGTCATGGGTCCCTCGGGAGTCAGCGGGGCGGTCGGTCGGTTCAGGCATGGGCAGGCTCCTCGCGCCGGGCGTGGCCGCCGTGTGCGGTGACGAGCTCGACGAAGATGTCGTCGAGCGTGGGGCGCTTCAGGCTCACGCCGCTGAAGAGCCGCGTCGCCGCAAGCGGCGCAAGCAGGTCGATCGCGTCGGTGCCCGCAGCGGCATGGGCGAGCACGCTGCCGTCCTCGCCTCGGTCGACGCCTGCCACGCCGGGGATCCGCTCGGCTGCTGCCGCGGCGGCTTCGAACGCACCGTCCGTGCGGGCGACGACCGTCGTGGGGCGATGCCCCGCGCGCACGCTCTCGAGCGTGTCATCGAGCAACTTCTCGCCGCGGTTGATGAGCACCACGCGGTCGCAGAGCGATTCGGCGTGGTGCATCTGGTGCGTGCTGAAGAGGATCGTGCGGCCGCCGGCGTGCAGGTCGGTCACGATGCGCGCGAGCACCCGGGAGTTCACCGGGTCCAGGCCGCTGAACGGTTCGTCGAGGATGATCAGCTCGGGATCGTGGATCACCGAGGCGATGAACTGCACCTTCTGCTGCATGCCCTTGGAGAGTTCCTCGCAGCGCTTGCGGTCGACGCCGGGAAGCTCGATGCGCTCGAGCCAGGCGAGCGCTCGTCGCCGGCTCTCCGCGCCGGTGAGCCCCTTCAGCGCGCCGATGTAGGCCAGGTACTCGAGCACGCGCATCTTCTTGTAGAGCCCGCGCTCCTCCGGCAGGTAGCCGATGCGGTCCTTCATGGCGATCGCATCCGAACCGAGCACGCGGATCGACCCCTGGTCGGGGTAGATGATCGACATCAGCATGCGGATGGTCGTGCTCTTGCCGGCCCCGTTGGGGCCGAGCACGCCGCAGAGGCAGCCCGAGGGGACGGCCAGATCGATGCCGCGCACCGCCTCGGTCGAGCCGAAGCGCTTGCGGACCCCTTGGAGCACGACGGAAGCGTTCATGGGCGCAAGGTAGGGCGCGGGGACGACGGCCGTCAATGTTGACGAAGGCTCATCAAACGACAACGATCGGTCTGGATCACCGGCGGTCGGCGGGGCGCTCGTCGGCGGGCACCGACGGGATCGCCGGAGCGGGCAGGGCCGGCGCCGGATCCATGCGCGAAATGGGTTCGCCGGCGTTCACGAGCGCGACGACCTCGGGCGGCAGGGCGGTTGCCGTCGGTGCGGTCGGCAGGAAGTCCGCCGTCAGCACGAGCAAGCCGACCGAGCCTTGGTCCGAGCGCGTATCGATGATGGTGGGCCAACGGCGGCCATCGCGGGATTCCCACTGCAGCCAACGGCTCTCGGTCACGCGTGGCGCCGGGTCGGCGGGCACGGTGAAGGTGAGCGCCATGGGGCGGCCGGTCGCGCGCTCGCAGGTGAAGTCGGCGACGAGCCCTCCGGCGCCATGGAGCCTGACGGCATCGCACTCGATCGAGCCGATGGTGCGCGACTCGAGCGTTTCGGCGTGGAGCCATGCCGCACCCAGCACCGGACCGAGCGCATTCAGCGACTGCACGATGGTCGCGCGACGGCGGACCTCGTCGGCATCGACGAGGATCGCTTCGGGGCGGCCGTTGCGGACCATCCAGCCCACGCCCCCGTTGGCGCCCATCGACTCGGTGAAGCGATCGGGCTCGCCACGGCGCACCATCACGAGCGATCCATCGGCGGAGAGGGTGCACTCGTGGAGCACGCTCCCCGAGCCCCGGCTCGCGCGCATCGATGTGGTGACGCCCTGCACCCCCGCGAAGGCCCCGGGGCCACCGATCCACTCGAGGGACTTGGCCAGCACCTGACGGGCCGGCTCGGGCACGCCGTCGAGGCGGTTGGGGAGGAAGACCGAGGGAGGCGTGTCGGCGGGCGCGGGTGTGCTGCCGTCGCTGCACGCGGCACCGAGCAGGGCAACCAGCAGGATCGGGAGGAGCCTGGGCGTCATGGGGAGGCGAGTGTAGGGCTGGGGCTCGGCCCGGCTCGGTGACGAGGGCGGCGTGGCCGAGCGGAACCATCCGTCCATCCGGTTGAACGGTTGAAAGAACGCCCGGTTGGGACTAGCCTTCGGCGATGGCCAGCACGCTCTTGGGTGTCATGGATCGCCGCATCCTGCTCTTCGACGGTGCGATGGGCACCTCGATCCACTCGTGCGAGGATTGCCGGCCGCAGGATTGGCTCGGCCGCGACAACTGCACCGACATCCTCGTGCGCAGCCGTCCCGACCTGATCCAGCGGATCCACGAGTCGATGCTCGCCGCCGGCGCGGACATCGTCGAGACCGACACGTTCGGCTCCAACCGACTCGTCGCCGCGGAGTTCGACGAGGAGATGGTCGGCTGGGTGCACTCGCTCAACGAGCAGGCAGCACGCATCGCGCGCGCAGCGTGCGATCGGCACGCTTCGCCGGACCGCCCGCGGTTCGTGGCTGGCTCGATGGGGCCCGGCACGAAGCTCATCTCGCTCGGCCAGACGAGCTGGGACCTGATGCTCGCGAGCTACCGCGAGCAGGCGCGGGGCCTGCTCGACGGCGGCGTCGACTGCTTCATGATCGAGACCTGCCAGGACCTGCTGCAGGTGAAGTGCGCGGTCAACGCGTGCCTGGATGCACTCGATGCGGCGCGCCGCAGCGTCAAGGACTGCCCGATCTTCGTCAGCGTGACCATGGAGACGACGGGCACGATGCTCCTGGGCACCGAGATCGCGGCCGTCGTCAATGCGCTGCGGCCGTTCCCGGTCGAGAGCCTGGGCCTGAACTGCGCCACCGGCCCGGTCGAGATGACGCCGCACGTGGCGTACCTGGCCAAGCACTGGGATCGCCGCGTGAGCGTGGTGCCCAACGCCGGCCTGCCGATCCTGCAGGACGGGAAGACCGTGTACCCGCTGCAACCGGCAGGCTTCGTCGACGCGATGCGGCGCTTCATCGAGGAGCACCGGGTCGACTCGCTCGGCGGCTGCTGCGGCACCACGACCGAGCACATCGCAGCGCTCGCGGCCGCGGTCAAGGACCGTCAGCCGCTGCGCACGCCCAAGGAACCGCAGGCTCCCGGCTGCAGCAGCCTGTACGGCTACACGGAGTTCGAGCAGGAGAACTCGTTCCTCATCGTCGCCGAGCGCACCAACGCCAACGGCAGCCGCAAGTTCAAGCGCCTGCTCGACGAGGAGCACTGGGACGGCCTCGTCAGCATGGCGCGCGAGGAAGTGCGCGACGGCGGGCAGGTGCTCGACCTGTGCGTGGACTTCGTCGGCCGGGACGGCGTGCGCGACATGGGCGAGGTGGTGAGCCGCTACGTGCGCCAGGTGAACGCGCCGCTCATGCTCGACTCGACCGATGCCAACGTGCTCGAAGCCGGGCTGCAGCGCGCGGGCGGTCGGTGCATCGTGAACTCGATCAACCTCGAGGACGGCGAGGAGCGCATGGCGCGCGTCTGTCCGATGCTGCGCCGCTACGGGGCCGCGTGCGTCGCGCTCACCATCGACGAGGACCCGCAGGCCGGGATGGCCAAGACGGCCGCGCGCAAGCTCGAGATCGCCGAGCGCATCCACGCGCTCTACACCGGTCGCTGGGATCTGCCGGAGGAAGACCTCTTCTTCGACCCGCTGACCTTCACGATCGCCACCGGCAACGACGATGACCGGCGCCTGGGCCTGGAGACGCTCGACGGGATCGAACTGATCGCCAAGCGCTTCCCGCGCTGCGGCACGATCCTGGGGCTGTCGAACATCTCGTTCGGCCTCAAGCCGGCGGCACGCGCGGTGCTCAACAGCGTCTTCCTGCACGAGGCCCGGCTGCGCGGGCTCAGCGCCGCGATCGTGCATGCGAGCAAGATCCTTCCGCAGGACCGCATCGCTCCCGAGCGTTGGGAAGCGGCGCAGTGGCTGGTCTACGACCGTCGCGGCGAGTCGCGCCCGGAAGGCAAGCCTGCGGACTTCGACCCGCTGCTGCACTTCATCGGCCTCTTCCCCGAGGGCGAGGAGGCCGCCGTCGCCAAGGAGAGCCTGGCCGACCTTCCCGTGAAGGACCGGCTGCAGCGC
>JBEGNG010000143.1:0-5112 GCA_041182645.1 Planctomycetota bacterium | reverse complement strand
CGCGAGCGAGTACATGGAGTCGGACGTCGGCAAGGGCTACACGCGCTTCTTCGGCGCCGTCAGCATCTTCCTCTTCGCGATGGGCTGCCTCGTCATGGGTGGCAACCTCGTGATGCTCTACCTCGGCTGGGAAGGCGTGGGCCTCGCGAGCTACCTGCTCATCGGCTACTACTTCACGAAGCCCGAGGCGGTGGCCGCCGCCAAGAAGGCCTTCATCGTCAACCGCATCGGCGACCTGGGCCTGGCGCTTGCGCTCTTCCTGACCTGGCAGTGCTACGGCACGGTCGAGTACGCCGCCCTCTGGAAGGCGATCGAGGCCGCCCCGGCGAGCAGCGAATGGACCGCGCAGGCGATTCCCTGGCTGCTCATGCTCGGCGCGTTCGGCAAGAGCGCGCAGCTGCCGCTCTACGTCTGGCTGCCGGACGCGATGGAAGGCCCCACGCCGGTCTCGGCGCTTATCCACGCGGCGACGATGGTCACTGCGGGCGTGTACCTGATCGCCCGCATGTTCCCGCTCTTCGTCGTCAATCCCGATGCCCTGGCCGCCGTGGCCTGGGTCGGCGGACTGACCGCCCTGCTCGCCGCGACGATCGGCATGGCGCAGTACGACATGAAGCGCATCTGGGCGTACTCCACGATCTCCCAGCTGGGATACATGTTCCTCGGGCTTGGCGTCGGCACCACCTTCGGTGCCTCGTACCACGTCTTCACCCACGCGTTCTTCAAGGCGCTGCTCTTCCTGACCGCCGGTGCGGTCATGCACGGCTTCGCCGGCCAGCTCGACATCCGCAAGCTCAGCGGCCTGCTCAAGGTGCCGGGCTTCCGGCTGGTCAGCCTGCTCGCGGTGCTCGGCTGCTTCTGGCTCGCGGCGTTCCCGTTCACGGCAGCCTTCTTCAGCAAGGACGAGATCCTGGTCTCGGCCTTCACGGCCAAGGATGAGCGCGTGCACCTGCTGGGGTGGATCGGCCTGGTCGTCGCGGCACTCACCGCGTACTACACCTTCCGCGTCGGCTTCCGTGTCTTCTTCGGACCGGTCAAGTACGAGCCCGGCGACGAGCACCACGGCCACGACGACCATGGCCACGGCCACGATGCCGGACACGACCACGGTTCGCACGGCCATCATGGTGCGTTCCACCCGCACGGACCGCGCTGGGCGATCCGCGTGCCGCTGGTCCTCATCGCCGTCGGCGCGATCCTCGCCGGCTGGCCGAGCTATCGCACGATGCTCGACCATGACGCGCCCAACTGGGTCAGGTCCCAGGTCGCGCACTCGAGCGCCTTCGCTGGTGCAGGCGATGCGGCGCACGCCCCGCACGACGGGCACGCGCACGACGGCGCCGCCTCGGGCGACGCGCACGGAGCCCATCACCTGGTGCTGGGCATGGACGCGCACACCGCCGTCGGACGGCTGGGCTCGCTGGCGTGCATCGCAGGGATCCTGGTCTCGCTCTACCTCCACCTGATCAACCGCGGCGCCGCCGACGCCCTGCGCCGCGCGCTCATGGGCTCGATGGCCACGCGTTGGATCGTGGTGGGCGCCGAGCGCAAGTGGCTCGTCGACGAGTTCTACGACTGGGTGATCCGCCTGCCGCTGAAGGTCGTCGCCAACATCCTCTCGGCGATCGATGAATTGCTGCTCGACGCGGGCATCGTCAATGGCCTCGGTGGGTTGCCTGCCGCGGTCGGTCGTCTCTTCCGTCCGCTGTACGGCGGCGTGGTGCAGGGCTATGCCGTCACCATGGCCGGGGGCGTGGCGCTGGTAGCGGCCTGGGTCATCTGGATCTGGCTGCGGGGAGCACTCTGAACATGAACCTGATCTGGGCTTCCATCCTCATCCCGGTCGCCACCGCCGCCATCATCGCGGTCGCGAACGCCCGGGCGGCGCGCAGCCTCGCTGCGTTCGGGTCGCTCGTGAGCCTCGGCGCGCTGGTCACCTTCGCCTGGCGCTTCCCTGCCTGGTCGACCGGCGCCGTCTTCCCCGAGCCCTGCGGCTGCGTCTGGCTCGAGTCGATCAACGCCACGCTCGGCGTCGGCTTCGACTCGGTCAGCCTCATGCTCGCCCTGCTCGAGGCCTTCCTGATCCCGATCTGCGTCATCGGTTCCTGGACCGCCATCGCCGAGCGCCAGCGCGAGTACTACGGCTGGTTCATGCTGCTGCACGCCAGCATCCTGCTGGCCTTCGCCGCGCGTGACGTGCTGCTCTTCTACGTGGGCTACGAATTCACGCTGGTGCCGCTGCTCTTCCTGATCGCGATCTGGGGCGGCCCCGAGCGCCGCCAGGCGGCGCACAAGCTGTTCCTCTACACCTTCCTCGGGTCGCTCTTCTTCCTCGGCTCGATCCTCTTCGTCGGCTGGCAGCACCACGCCTCGACGGGGCTCTGGAGCTGGGACATGGGCACGCTGTCGACCTTCGCCAGCGCGCGCCTGCCGGCCAGCACGCAGTTCTGGCTCTTCGCTGCACTGCTCGCGGGCTTCGCGGTGAAGGTGCCGCTCTTCCCCGTGCACACATGGTTGCCACTGGCCCACAACCAAGCCCCCACCGCCGGCTCGGTCATCCTCGCCGGCACCCTGCTCAAGCTCGGGACCTACGGCATCTTCCGGCTCGCACTGCCGATGGCGCCCGAGGGCGGTGCCGCACTGGCCGTCGTCGCCTCGGTGCTCTGCACGGTCGCGGTCGTGTACGCGGCGCTGATCTGCTGGGTGCAGACCGATGCGAAGAAGCTCGTGGCGTACTCCTCGGTGAGCCACCTGGGCATCTGCATGCTGGGGCTCTTCGCCCTGAACCCGGTCGGTGCGCAGGGCAGCGTGCTCTACATGATCAACCACGGCCTCTCGACCGGCGCGCTCTTCCTGCTGATCGGCATGGCGTACGAGCGCTACCACGTGAAGGACATGGACCGCATCGGCGGCCTCGCCCGGCGCATGCCGGTCTGGGCATTCTTCATGGTGTTCTTCACCATGAGCTCGATCGGCCTGCCCGGCCTCAATGGCTTCGTCGGCGAGTACCTCTGCCTGTTCGGCACCTACATCGCCACCGGCGATGCGACGACCGGCTATCCCGGCCTGCTTGGCCCGGGCTTCGCGCTCGTGGCCGGCACGGGGCTCATCCTTGGTGCGATGTACATGCTGCTGCTCGTGGGCCGCTACGTCTTCGGCCCGCTGCGCGAACCGAAGGACGATGCCCACGGCCATCACGGCACGGGCGGTGCGCACGATCATGGGCAGCACGGTGGCGACCACGGCGGCGGCCACGGCGACCTGACCGGCCGCGAGGTCGGCCTCCTGGTTCCGCTGGCGCTGGTGTGCCTGGTCATCGGCGTGTATCCCAAGCCCATGCTGGATGCGATCGGCCCGGTGGTCGAGAAGACCCTCGCCCCGTATCCGGCCGCGGTCGAGCGTGCGTTGAAGGCGCAGGCTGCACCGGCCGAGCCTGCCGAGGCGGCGCAGACCGAATCGAAGGAGGACACCCGTGGTTGACATGAGCCAGACGGTGGCGCTGCACGCACCGGAAGTCGTGCTGTTCGTGGCCTCGATGCTCGTGGCCGTGCTGGGCCTCTCGCGATCGACGGGCGTCCGTTCGCTCGTGCCCTGGGTGTGCGTGGCGGCCCTCGTCGCGTCGATCGTGGCCCTCGAGTCGGCGTGGACGCCCGAGCGCGTGCAGGCCGCCCGGCTGCTCTTCCCGATGATGGGCAAGTACGGCAAGGCGCTGGTCGCCCTCATCGGCATCGGCCTGGTGGCCGTGTCGGCCGGCTCGATCGACCGTCGGTACGAGGAAGCCGTGGCGCGCGGACGCGCGGGCTTCGACGCACTCCGCGTGGTCCGCGGCGAGTACTACGCCTTCCTCCTGCTCAGCCTCTGCGGCGCGATGCTGGTGATGAGCGCCCCGGATCTCATCTGGCTCTTCCTGGGCCTCGAGCTCGTGAGCCTGCCGACCTACATCATGGTCGCGGTGGCCCGCACGGGTCGGCGCAGCATGGAAGCGGCGATGAAGTACTTCTTCCTCGGCGCGCTCGCCACGGCGATCACGCTGTACGGCTTCGCGATGCTCTACGGTGCGACCGGCACGCTCCAGCTCCTGCCGATGCGCGACGCCCTCGCCGAACAGGCGGCCGGCAGCGGCCTGGGCACCACGGCGCTGCTGGGTGCGATCCTCACGGTGCTGGGCCTGTGCTTCAAGCTCGCCGCCGTGCCGATGCACTTCTACGCCCCGGATGTCTACGAGGGCGCGCCGCTGCCGGTCACGGCCTTCCTGTCGTTCACACCCAAGATCGCCGGTTTCTCCGCGCTCATCACGGTGCTCGGCGCCATCGGCTGGTCGGGTCACGCCATCGTCGACCACGATGGGGTCCGGCTTGCCTACGACGGGCTCCCGCAACCGGTCTCCGCCGTGCTGTGGATGGTCGCCGCCCTCACCATGGTGCTGGGCAACATCGGCGGCATCCTCCAGACGAGCCTCAAGCGCACGCTGGCCTACTCGTCCATCGCCAACAGCGGCTACATGCTCGTCGGCGTGATCGTGGGACCGAAGGGCGGCATCGGCGCGATGTACCTCTTCATGCTCGGCTACGGCGTCATGACCGTGGCGACCTTCGGCGTCCTCGCGGCCATCGAGCGCAAGGGCGAGGAGGTCGACAGCTTCGAATCGCTCGCAGGGCTGCGGGCGACCCAGCCGGGCCTCGCGTTCCTGCTCACGGTGAGCGCCCTGAGCCTGCTCGGGGTTCCCCCGCTGCTCGGTGCGCTCGCCAAGATCGTGCTGGTCTTCGCGGCTTTCGAGGGCGGCCAGGCCACGCTTGCCGGCGTGCTGCTGCTGAACACGGCGATCGGCGCGGTCTACTACCTGCGCTTCGTCGGTTCGGCCGTGGTCAATCCGCCCAATGCGAAGAGCCAGGGCGTCGTGCCCTCGCCCCAGTGGTGGCCCCGCGCCGCGGCGGTGGTCGCAGGCATGGGCCTGATCGTCCTGCCGGCCTTCCTGAGCCGGTTGGTCGATGCCAGTGCAACCACGGTCGATGGCTATGTGGACCTTGGGGAATCGATGGCTGCCGATGACGGCGACCAGGCTCCCTGAGGGTGCTGCACGGGCGTGCCCCGGCTCATCCCGCAGCCTCGCCC
>JBEGNG010000142.1:0-5719 GCA_041182645.1 Planctomycetota bacterium | reverse complement strand
CCCGCGCACCCTCGGCGGCGAGGACCGGCTGGACCTGAAGACCGCCTCGGCCGAGGACATCGTCGCCCGCACCGGCCTCTCGCAGCAGCAGGCGACGCAACTGGTCGACTCGGCGAAGCAGTCCACGTTCTACGTCGAGCAGCTCATCAGCACGCCGCTTGGCCAGCAGGCGCAGCAGCCCACCGCCCCGACCTCGTCGCGGGGCAGGAGCGGCCGATCGAGCGCGGGACGATCTCAGACCCCTGCCGCCCAGCAGTCGGCGCTCCTGAAGCCCGAGCAGCTCGATGCGGTGCTGCGCGAGTGCGTGACCCAGGCCCCCAAGGCAGGCGACGTGGGCCGGGTGAACATCAACACCGTGTCCAAGGACGTCCTCGAGAAGGTCTACGGGCTCGAGCCCAAGGTTGCCCAGCGCATCATCGACCGTCGGGACACCTCGACCGGGATCACGTCGCTCGGGGAGCTGTCGCGGATCGACGGCCTGAGTCCCCAGGATGCCGCCCTGATGGCCCGGACGATGGACACCCAGAGTTCCGTGTACACCATCACCAGCCGGGGGCGTGCCCCCGGAACCGGCACGGAGGTTGAAATGATCGTCGTCGTCGATCGTTCCACCCTGCCCGTGACGATCCTGGAGTACCTCGAACCGTGAAGAAGACCACCGCCAAGCCAACCGTCGCCGCAGATCTCGCTGCGGTGCTCCGTTCCGACGGCGAGCGCTGGAAGGCGCTGCTCGTGCGCTTCGGGCCGCTGGGCGTGCAGTTCGAGCAGGCCGGCGAGTTCGGTCCCGACTGCGGCGAGGGCAGCGGCATCGAGGACCTCACGCCCTGGCTGCTCGACCTGATGCCGGAGCGCGTGGTCGTCGTCGTGCCGGGCAACGAGGTGATCCTGCGGTCCATTCCCCTGCCGCGAGCGACCCCCGCACAGCAGCAGCAGGCCCTCGCCCTGCAGGCCGAGGGTGCGCTGGCGCCTGACGCACCCCGGTGCCGATCGGCATGCGCCGTCGTGCCGGACGGGACGTCGGGTGCCGAGGAGCGCATGGGCATCGTGCTCGAGTGGAAACCGGGTGGCGCCGTGCAGGTCCCGCCGGGTCTCAAGGTCGACGACGGGCGCCGGGGCTCGCACGGACCGGTCGCGCCCCGAGTGACCTTCACTGCCCCCGTGGCGGGTTTGCTCGGCCTGATGGCCGCCGACGGTCTCGGTCGGGCGGCGCGCATGTGCCTCGATGCCCAGCCTTCGGCCGGCTCCGTGGCGGTGGTCGCGTCGCGCGAGGGACATGTCGTGGCGCGCACGCTCATCGAACGCAGCGACGACGCGTCGGAGTTCGCGGGGGCCATCAGCGAAGCCGTCAACGAGACGGCGATGCTCGGCCACTGGCCCGAGGAGGACCTGGTCGCGGCACGCCGTGCGATGCAGCCGGCCTTCGCGCAGGGTTTCGAGGGCCTGGCCGGCGTGGACACGCTCGGCTCCGGCCTTGCCGGCGCACCCGATGATGCCGCCTGGCGCGCGCAGTTCGGCGACCTCGCCGGCGTGGCGCTGGCACTTCGCAGCCCGCTGTCGCCGCTGCTGGGCCTGCTGCCCGTCGAGCCGCGGCGCTCGCAGGGACTGGTGATCGACGCGCTGGCCCGCATGGACACCCCGACGTTCGCGAAGCGTGCACTGGTCGCGGCGGGCCTCGCCGTGGTGGTCGGCCCGATGGCCGTCGCCGGCTTGCGGCTCGCCTGGCTGAACTTCAGGCTCAGCGACGCAGCGGCGTTCGAGGCCGCCATGGTCTCGAGCGAGCGCCGGATCGCGCTCTACGGCCAGGTGGACAAGCTCGGCTGGCCGATGAGCAAGATCCTCAGCGACATCGCCTGCACCACGCCGGACGGCATCGAACTGGAGTCGATCGTGATCGACCACGGCTCCAACGTGCAGTTGCGTGGCCTCGCGCGTGGCCTGGGTGAACTGTCGAGCGTCGACGCCATCGTCCAGATGGAGGAACGGATGCGCGCCTCGAAGGTCTTCACCCGCATCGTCAAGAGCTGGGAGGAGCCCAAGGGCGGCAGCACGGAGTTCTCGATCACGGCGCAGGTCGCCGATCCCATGCTGATCGTGCGCTACAACGAGTCGCAGGACTACGGCAAGAAGTCGCTCGCCGAGCAGCGTTGGGGCCCGATCGACGCCGATGGGTTCCTGATCGAGGCCGGGTCGGCACCCGCCGCCGCACCATCGTCGCAAGCCTCCGCCGGCGGCGCGGCCACCACGCCGGGCCCCACGGTGCAGGATGCGCGGGCCGCGGCAGGCACGACGCCGGTCGATGCCGGCACGATGGCCGCGCAGGCACCGGCAGGCGACGGCGCCGCAGTGGCGACGGGCACGTCTGCCGCCCGCTCGGGCGCCGCGGCGACTGCGGCCACTGAAGCTGCCCGTGCGACGCCCGCTCCGGCCACCGGTTCGGGCGACGCCTCGACCGCCCCCGCGCCGGAGGGTGGCACCGAAACGGCCTCCGCACCCGCCGAGGGATCGGGCGAGGCGCGCGAAGGACGGGGCGGCCGCCGCGGCGGGTTGCCCAGTGCGTCCGGACCGACCGATGCCTCGCGGCGCGGGCGCCCTGCGGTCGGTGCTGCACAGCCCACGGAGCAGCCCATCCCGCCGGCCCTCACCCAGGACCAGGTCGACGCGATGAGCCGCGACGAAGCGCGCGACATGCTCATCGCCATCGCCGCCATCCGCCAGCGCGACGGACTCGACGAAGAGACCGCGACCCGCCTCAAGAAGGACTTCGACATGCTCAAGGCAAGGACCCGGAAGCCATGAGCATCGTGCAGGACGTGATCGCACGGTTCCAGGCCCAGCGGCCGTTGGTCCGCGCGGCCATCGCCGTGGTCGGCGCGCTGATCGCGTACACCTTCCTCGACGACTACCCGTGGGCCATCGCCCGCGCCTGGTCGGCCGAGGCTGACCATGTGCAGCGCGTGCTGCACGAGGGAGCGCGCAACGAGGAGGAACTGCCCGGCAAGGTGCGTGACGCGATCGCCGTCTACGGGCGCTTGGACCTGCCTGGCTCCGAGGCCGAGGGCGCGAATGCTCTCTCGATCGCCGTGAAGGACGCGGCGAAGAAGAACAAGGTGCTGAGCTACACGTTCCAGACGAGAACCGGCGGCAAGCTGCCGAAGTCCGCCTCGGACGCCGCCGGCATCTCCTCGCGCGTCGAGCGGCTGATCGGCGAGGTGAACTTCGTGGCGACCCCGCAGGACACGTTCGGGTTCATCCAGTCGCTCGAATCGTCGCCGGCCGTCGATGCGATCGGAAGCGTCCGCATGGACTGGGACGACAAGGCGAAGAAGCTCAGCGTGCGGCTCATGGCCGAGGCTTGGGTGACCGCGGGAAGGACGAAGGGATCATGATCGACCTGCGTCACGCCATCCCCACCGACGTGCTGCGCTCGCCGCGCGTGATCACGAGCGGCGTGGCGGTCGTCGTCCTCGCCATCGTCGGCGTGACCGCGCTGTCGGAACTCGGCGGCACGCTGCTCGCCCCGGGCGTCGATCCCGATCGCGCCGACCGCGTCAGCCCCGAGTTCTCGAGGCACGAGCAGATGGCCCTGATCCATCGCAAGCGCTTCGAGGGGCGCAGCCTCTTCACGACGCCGCTCAAGCCGCCGAGCCGGCCCAAGCCTGCGCCGGTCGTGCGCGCAGAGCCGCCCAAGCCCGTCGCCCCGCCCAAGCCCGTCGGACCGCCCGCGACCTACGGAGGGCCGCGGCCGACGGGCGTCATCGCCGACCTGCTCGTGCTGCCCGGCGGACGGATGGTCAAGGTCGGGGAAACCGGTGAGGGCATCACCGTCGTCGCGATCATGCCACCGGACGAAGTGCGCCTGAAGTGGTCGGGCGGCGAGTACACCGTGTCGCTGCGCGACAAGTTCGACACGAGCGTGCTCTCGTCGGGCTCGATGGCCCAACCCGGCCGTTCGAACCCCCCGGGCATCACGCCGGTCGCGGCGGACCCGCAGTCGGATGCCACGACCCCGCCGGCGCCGTCGCCCTCCGCGGGGCCCGCCGCTGCGACCCCGCCGCCGTCTGCACCGTCCAGCGAAGCACCGACGACTCCGGCGCAGCCGGCCTCGCAGGACCTCGCGCCTGCCGTGCCCGATGCGCTCGAACCCTCCGCCATCGAGGCCATGGACCGCGAGCAGGCTTCGAAGGCCCTCGAGTCCGTGAGCCGTGCACTCCGCGGGCGCTCCGGCGATCCTGCCGTGAAGGAACGCCTCGAGCGCGAACGACAACTGCTGATCGATCGAGTGAACAAGCTCGATTGAACCCCACCACCGACCAACGAACAGACCTGGAGCTCCCGTGAACCGATCGAACACCACCGTGCTCACCTCGCTGCTGGCCACCGCAGCCACCCTGACGCTGCTGCCCACGGCAACGGCCACGCTGGCCCAGGGCGGACGCCAGGTCCCGCCCACGCCGCAGCCCGCTCCACCAGCGGCGCAACCGGCCGCCCAGCCCGCAGCTCCCGTGACCCGACCCGTCGATCCGTCGCGTGAACCCACGCAGGAGCCCACGAACGAACCCGACGAGCCCGCGACCGAACCGACGCCGGAACCCGCCCCGGTGGACGAGCCGGCGGCTGCGCCGTCGCAGGAGCCCGCGGCCGAGCCTGCCGCCGAACCGGCAGCGAGTCCCGCCGAGGAACCGGCCGAGTCGCCGTCGGCCGAACCGACCGACGAGCCCGGCATGGATGAGCCCGCGGCCGAAGAGCCCGCGGCCGAGCCGGCCGCCGCCGAGGAGCAGCCCCCGGCCGCAGCGACCGGCGACGGCAGCAGCGATCCCGCCGACGCGCCGCTGCGGATCTTCCGCGCCGACCGCCGTGCCGATCCGCGCACCGACATGGTGCTCGTGAACTGCACGGACGTGCAGCTCATGCAGCTGCTCCCGTTCATCATGGAGACCACGGGCAAGACCGTGATCCCCAAGCTCGCGAGCGTGAAGCAGCTCGAGATGATCTTCCAGGCGCTGCGCCTGAACGGCGTCGCGGTCGTCGAGACCGAGGACCTGATCATGATCGATGCGCTCGGCGACGAGAACATCCGATCCCTGCAGCCCGGCCTGATCCTGGGGCCCGAGAAGGACGTCATGACCATGGCCGACAGCGGCCAGGTGCTGACGAAGGTCTTCCGCGTGCAGAACACGAAGGCACAGAGCGTCTTCGACCGCATCCAGGGCGGCCTGCCGACCTACGCGAAGGCCTGCCGACCTACGCGAAGGCCGACTTCGACAACAACTCGAACCAGATCATCGTCGAGGCCGACGTCGGCACCATCAAGCGCTGCGCGAAGCTCATCGCGCTGCTCGACGTGCCGACCTACCAGGACGTGGTCACGCAGACCTTCCGGCTGCAGTATGCGGATGCCCAGACGATCGCCACGTCGATCACGGACATCTTCAGCAACACGCGCCCGTCCGGCGGCGGCGCCCGCGCGGGAGCCGCACAGCGCACCCCGGGCCGCGGCGGCGCCCCGAACCAGGCCAACGCCGGCGGCGAGCAGATCGCCGGGACGACCGACAACCTGCTGCTGACGGTGCTCCCGGCCACGAACTCGATCACGATCCGCGCCGAGCCCGACATCATCAAGTCGATCGGCGACCTGATCAGCGACGTCTGGGACGTGAACCCACAGGCAGGCGGCAGCCTGTTCCGGGTCTACGACCTGGCGTACACGGATCCCCTGAAG
>JBEGNG010000141.1:0-8859 GCA_041182645.1 Planctomycetota bacterium | reverse complement strand
GTCGAGCCCACGGAAGAGCGTGCGGCCGCCGAGAGCGACGGTGATCCCATCGGCCCACAGCAGGCGACGCGTGCGCCGGCCGCTGCCCGTGAAGTCCACACGCGCTCCGCCCGATGCCGCGGCCGCATTGCGACGCGCGAGTTCGGCGAGCTGTTCGCGCCGATCGGCGCTGTCGTCGATGCGCCCCTTGGCCTTCGTCCGCCGGGCCTGCGCACCGCGGCCGAGCCAGGCGTTGTCGATGCGGACCTCGTTGGCGAGCGATGCCTGTGCCCGCGACTGGGCCTCGAGGAATTCGGCCTTGCGGCGCGCGAACTCGTCGACGCCGCCGTCGGCGATGAAGACGCCGCCCGGGAAGGCGCGCGAAAGCTCGCCCACGCGCGTCGCCACGCGCTCGAGGAAGACGCGGTCGTGCGTCACGAAGACGCTCGTGCCCGCCCTGATGTCCTGCGCGCCCTTGACCAGGAACCGCTCGAGCCACTCGAGCCCCTCGACATCGAGATGATTCGTCGGTTCATCGAGCAGCAGCAGATCGGGCGTGCCGCCCGCACGTGCCAGGCCAGCCGCGATCGAACAGCGCTTGCGCCAGCCACCGGAGAGCGTGGAGAGCGGCACGTCCATGCGCTCCTCCTCGAAGCCGATCTTGCCCAGCACGACGCCGGCCAGCACCAGCGCCTCGTGCTCGTCGCCGTGGCAGCGCGCACACGCGAGCGCGGCCGCCGCGACCGCCTCGCGCGCGGTCTGTCCATCGGGGAAGTCGTCCCGCTGCGGCACGTACACGCTCACGATCCCGCGCGGCGTGCGGACGGAACCGGCGTCGGGCTCCTCACGCTGTGCGAGCATGCGCAGGAGCGTGCTCTTGCCCGCACCGTTGGGGCCGATGAGCGCCAGGCGGTCACCCTCGGCGATCGACATCGACACGCCCTTGAAGAGCGTGCGCATGCCGTGGGATTTCGAGAGTTCGGTGGCGGTCAGCAGCATGAGGGCCACGCACGGTACCGGGGCGGCCCGCCGAAGGTGCGCGTCAGTCGAACCGCCCCGCAGCGACCCTCTCCCGGATCGCCTCGACCAGGCCACGGATGTCAGCCATGGCCTCGGCGTCGGGTTCGTCCCCGAAGTGCCGCCAGCGCCGCTGCTCGAAGAAGAGGCACGCGCGCAGGTCGCGCATCGAGTCCCGGCGCTTCGCGTTGGCGATCTCGGCGCACGCCTCGAACGGGGCGCAGGTCGGCGTTCGCGATCAGGTTCTTCATGGAGCAGGGATCATCGCCGATCAGCGCCCGACCTGCGGACCCGCCATCCCCAGCAGTTCCTTCAGGAAGCGCGTGTCGTTGAAGCTGGTGCCCTCGGTCCCCATCTCGGCCAGCCGCACGACGACCAGGCCCTGCTCAGGCAGCAGGTACAGCCGCTGCTTGCCGGCGCCGGCAGCCATGACGGCCTTGACGATCGTGCCGTTGGGATCGCGGATCGCCTCGGTCTGCGCGGCCGAGATCGAGGGGGCGGTCTCGTCCGTTCGGCCGAGCCGACGCCTCATTCGCGTGCCGTCACTGGAACCAGTGTCGGCAACCGCACCATCCGCGCCGGTCAGCAGCCACCAGGTGAGCCCGTACTGGGGATTCACCGTGCTCCCCACGAAGCACTGCTCGAGCGCATCACGGTCGATGACCGGCGTCCAGCGTGCTGTGGCCGGCTGACCCACGATGGTCGCGGTGCTTTCCGGAATTGATCCAGTCGCTTCGGGGCCTGGCGTCGCCGGTGCACCTGCAGCGGGTTGCACCGACTTCACCGCGCATCCACGCCGCACGAACTCGCCCCACTGCGCCCACTCGCGCGCGGTCAGGTGCGCACCACCCGGAAGATTCGGCTGCCCCTTCTGGTCGAGCGCGAAACGCTCCTTCGGGAAGGTGAGCCCCGCCGGTGCGAGCACGCGGGCGTGCATGTAGGACCAGTAGTCCCGCTCGGGTCGATCGCTCGCCTCGAGCTTGCGCGTGAGGAACTCGCCCCACGCGTAGAAGTGGGTCGGGCCGTAGCGGAAGGTCCTACCGGGCTGCGCCGTGACCGGGACCTTCACGACCGCGTCGTACCAATCCTCCGGAGCCCGCTCGCTTGCCCCACCACGCAGACGACCGGCAAGGTCGTTCGCTCCACCGAGGTCCTTGATGCCGTAGCCCTGCCGACCGAGCAGGTCGCTGTGGGGCTCCAGACCACTGGTCAGGTTCAGCAACTCGCGCACGGTGATGCGGCTGGCACGGGGATCGGTCTTCCATTCGGTGATCGTGTCGCACACGAGTTCATCGAGCGAGACCAGACCATCGGTGACGGCGGCCGCCGCCGTGACGCCGGCGAAACTCTTCGTGCCGCTCGCCAACGGGTGCGGCCGCTCGGCGGACCAACCGTTCGCGTAGCGCTCGGCGATCACGATGCCATCCTTCATCACGAGCACCGCGCGGCCGGCGTGCGCCTCGCTGTACGCGATCGCGCGCTCGATGTCGGCCTGCGTCGGCGCTGGCGTGGGCGCCGGGTCGGGGTTCAGGAAGCGCGGAGGCGGCGCCTTCTCGCCCGCCGGCTTCGGGCTCCCTTCCTGCGACGGCGGCGCGCCGGTCCATCCCAGGCCGGCCAGGACGAGCACGGGGCAGACGAACGAACCAAGCATGCGGGTGGACATGGTCATGGGCATCCTCACGCCACGATTGCCGCGACGGCGCCGCGTCGGACAGCAGGGATCACGCATGCGGCCGCACGGCTCGGCCGCGCAGCGCATTCGCGCGGTCGGCGAAGGGCCCGGTGAACTCCTCGCGGTCCGGATCCCAGCCAAGAGGCTGACCGATCGTGTAGCCGATCACGGCCAGGTGGCAGAGCGTGGCCGTGCGGTGCCCGGTCTCGGCGGTGCAGATCGGCTCGTGGCCATCGACGATCGCGGTCAGGAAGTCGTGCACGTGCGATCGGTTGCGCGGCAGCCGCACCTCGCCCGGGCCCGGCGGCCGCAACAGCTCCATCGCGGGATCGGCCCGCCGGTCCTCGCCCTTGTACGCCTTCAGGTGCCCGCGCGAGACCTCGATCGTGCCCTCGGTGCCGATGAAGGTGCAGTCGGTCGGCCCGCCGTGCACGAGCTCGATGCCGCTGGCATACGTGAAGACCAGGCCCGTGCGCGCGCCGTCGGCAGGCGGCGTGACCTTCACCGGCCCCGACAGGTCCATGCCGAGCGCCCACTGCGCGATGTCGAAGTGATGCGCACCGAAGTCGGCAAGCCCTCCGTTGGCGTACTCCGAATAGTTGCGCCACGCCGGATAGTGGCCGTGCATGCCGATCGGGCAGAGTTCGTGGTGGAACCCGCGCCACGGCGCCTGACCGAGCCAGGCTTCCCAGTCGATGCCCGGCGGCAGCGGCTCCTCCGGCAGGTCGCATGGCTTGGCCATCGGACCCACGCCGGCAAGCACGCGCTTCACCGTGCCCAGGCGACCGTTGCGCACGGCCTCGGCCGCGGTCGCGAACATGTGGTTGAACTCGGAGCGCTGCTGCGAGCCGACCTGGAAGGTCACGCCCGTCGCGCGCGCAGCCGCCGCGATCGCGCGGCCCTCGGCAAGGGTGAGCGACAGCGGCTTCTCGCAGTACACGTGCTTGCCCGCCAGGCAGGCGGCGATCGATGGCTCGGCGTGCCAATGGTCGGGCGTGGCCACCACGACCGCATCGATCGATGGATCCGACACGAGCTCGCGCCACGACCGCGCTGCCGTGCACACCGTGCGCTTGCGCTTCGCGTTCACGCGTCGGATGCACGCGTCGCGCCGGGCATCCACGACCTCGGCCACGCTCACGACCTCGACGCCGGGGTGGTCCATGAAGGCGTCGAGCAGCTCGCTGCCGCGCTTGCCGTACCCCACGATCCCCACGTTGATGCGACCCATCGGGCGACCGGCCGGTGGCAGCGGGGCCGGCGCAGGCACGGACTGCGCAGGCGTGGGCCGCGCGGCTGTCGAGCATGCGGCCAGCGCAGGGCCGACGGCGGCGAGCAGGCTCGCGGTGCGCACGAAGTCACGACGGTCGGTCGGCAGGTTCGGCATGGGTGCAGGCTACCCCCGCTGCGCTAGGCTGCGCCGCATGACCATCACCCGAACCGTCGCCGTCCTCGCCACCGCCTTCTCGCTGTGCACGGCCATGGCCATCGCCCCCACCGCAGACCTGGTCGCCGCCCAGAAGGCGCGCATCGCCGGCTACGCCAAGGCCCCGATGAAGGCGCCGCACCTCTCCTTCGTCAGCAACGGCGTCGCCGACTTCTGGACGATCGCGAAGGCGGGCTCGCTCGCCGCGGGCAAGGACCTCGGCTGCGAGGTCACGGTCGTCTTCCCGGGTGCCGGGCTGAGCGACCAGAAGCGCATGCTCGAGGACCTCGTGATCCGCGGCATCGACGGCGTCTCGGTCAGCCCGATCGACCCGAAGAACCAGATGGAGGTGCTCAACCAGATCGCCGAGCAGTCGCTGCTCATCACCAACGACAGCGATGCCCCGGGCGCGCCCCGCCTCTGCTACATCGGCATGGACAACTACCTCGCCGGCCGCCAGTGCGGCGAGCTCGCGCGCAAGGGCCTGCCGGGCGGCGGCGAGGTCGCGATCTTCATCGGGCGCCTCGAGCAGGACAACGCCAAGCGGCGCTGGCAGGGCTTCGTCGACGGCCTGCTCGCGCGCAGCATCGATGCGGAGCGCCGCGATGACCACACCAAGCCCTTCACCGAGGGCGGCTACACGATCGTCGGCACCTGGACCGATTCCTTCGACCGCGCCAAGGCCAAGGCCAACATCGAGGACGTGATGACGCGCCACCCCAAGCTCGCGCTCGTCACGGGGCTCTTCGAATACAACTCGGTGCTCGCGGTCGAGGTCTTCCGTCAGGCCGGCCGCGCGGGCCAGATCAAGATCGCGGCCTTCGACGAGGGCGCCGACGTGCTGGTGGGCATCCGCGAGGGCATCGTGCTCGGCACCGTCGTGCAGGATCCCTACGGCTACGGCTACGAGAGCATCAAGCTGCTGCACGCACTCACGCAGGGCAAGCTCGACGCGATCCCCAAGGACGGCGTGATGAACATCCCGGCCCGCACGATCACGAAGGACAACGTCGATGCCTTCTGGGCCGACCTGAAGGCGAAGCTCGCCGCGGGCAAGGCCGCGAAGTGATTCCTGCCCGGGAGAGCGCCGCTCCCCGATCCTGATCCGACGGCCGCCGTGACGGTGGGCACCGCGCAGCACGCGCCCCGGCGTGGGATCGGCGTGCCGTGCGCCGCGGGTACAGTCCGTCCATGGCGAGCCAGCAGCGAGTCCGGACGATCCTGCGCGCGCGCGGCGTCGGTCGACGCTTCGCCGGGGTCACCGCGCTCGATGGCATCGATGCCGAGATCCGCACCGGCGAGGTCCTCGCGATCGTGGGCGAGAACGGTGCCGGCAAGAGCACGCTGCTCAAGATCCTCTCGGGCGTGCTGCAGCCCGGATCGGGTGCGCTCGAGGCGGTCGATGACGAGGGGCGCGCGCACGGACTCACCCTGCGCAGCGTGGCCGATGCGGAACAGGCCGGCATCGCGCTCGTGCACCAGGAGCTGAACCTCGCCGAGAACCTGGACCTGGCCGGTGCGATCCTCCTGGGCCGTGAACACCACCGCTTCGGCTGGCTCGACACGCGGTCGATGCGCGCCGAGGCCTCGCGCTGGCTCGCTCGCGTGGGCCTCGACCTGGATCCATCGACCCCCTGCGGCAGCCTGCCCATCGCGCAGCGGCAGCTCGTGGAGATCGCCAAGGCGCTGAGTGCGCGCGCACGGATCCTCATCCTCGACGAACCGACCTCCAGCCTGAGCGCGCGCGAGACCGAGCGGCTGCTCGCCACGATCGACGAGCTCCGCCGCGACGGCGTGGCGATCGTCTATGTCTCCCACCACCTCGATGAGGTGCTGCGGATCGCCGACCGCGCGCTGGTGCTGCGCGACGGACGCATGGCCGGTTCGCTCGACCGGGCGTCGATGGACCGCGGCACGATCGAGCGCCTGATGGTCGGCCGCGACCTGCCGCCGGTCAGCGAACGCCCGGCGCTCGACGCGCAGCCCGTGCGGCTCGAGGTCTCGGGCCTCGTCAGCGCGCACCGCCGCCGGCGTCCCGCGACGCTCGCCGTCCATCGCGGCGAGATCGTCGGCCTGGCCGGGCTCGTGGGCGCAGGCCGCACCGAACTCCTCGAGGCGATCGCGGGCATCGGCCACGTCGCGGGCCGGGTGACGCTCGATGGCCGCCCGCTCGATGGCACGGTCGCGCAGCGCGTGGCGCGCGGGCTGGCGATCGTGCCCGAGGACGCCTGTTCCCCGCCGACCCGGTGCGCACGAACGTGTCGGTCGCCTGGCTGCCGCACGGCGCGCACGCCGGCATGGTCGATCGCCGCGGCGAGGACGGACTGGTGGACACGATGGTCTCCCGCATGCGGCTGCGCCCGGCGGATCCGACACGGCGCGTGCAGACGCTGTCGGGCGGCAACCAGCAGAAGGCGATCCTCGCGCGGTGGCTCGCGGTCGAGCCGAGCGTGCTCCTGCTCGATGAACCCACGCGCGGGGTGGACGTCGGCGCGCGCCACGACATCCACGAGGCGGTCCGCGCGGCAGCGACGGCGGGCTGCGCGGTGCTCTTCGCCTCGAGCGACCTGGAGGAAGTGCTGCTGCTGGCCGACCGCATCCTCGTCATGCACGACGGCGCCATCGCCGGCGAATGCATGCGGGCGCAGGCGACCGAGGTGCTCGTGATGGGCCTTGCCACCGGCGGCGCGATGGAGCACGCACGATGAGGAAGCACTGGGGCCTGCTGGCGCTGTTCCTGGTGATCTGCGCGGTGACCGCGATCTACGGGAAGAACTTCCTGACCGCCTACAACCTGATGAACCTCGTGCAGCGCACGGCGCTCTTCTCGATCCTCGCGCTCGGGGCGGCGTTCGTGATCGGCACCGGGGGCATCGACCTGTCCATCGGCTCGGTCGTCTGCCTGGTCGGCATCGCGGTGCCCTGGCTGCTCATCGAGCATGGGTGGTCGCCGTGGACGGTCGTGCCGGTGGTGCTGGCCGGTTCTGCGGCGATCGGCCTCGCACACGGGCTGCTGGTGACGCGCCTGCGGCTGCAGCCGTTCCTCGTCACGCTGTGCGGGCTGCTGCTCTACCGCGGCGTGGCGCGGTGGATGACCGGCGACCAATCGCAGGGATTCCAGGGCGAGTTCGCCGACCTTCGCTCCATCGCGGTCGGCCGGATCCCGATCCCGGGGCTCGACGCCTTCCGCCTGCCGGCGACCACGATTCCACTGCTCGTCCTGGCCGTGGTCGCGGCACTCTTCCTCACACGCACGGTCTGGGGCCGTTGGCTCCTCGCAACCGGCAGCAACGAGGCCGCGGCGCGGTACAGCGGCATCCCGACGGGCCGGCTGGTCACCGCCGCCTACGTCGCCTGCAGCCTCCTCGCGGGGCTCGGCGGCATGCTCTTCATCTTCGATGTCGGCAGCGCACAGCCGAGCGACTTCGGGAACTTCTACGAGCTCTACGCGATCGCGGCGGCCGTGCTCGGCGGCTGCAGCCTGCGCGGCGGCAGCGTGAGCGTCGTCGGCATCGTGCTCGGCACCGCCACGCTGCAGGTGCTGCGCAACTCGATCAACCTGCTCGGACTCGGCTCGCAGCTCGAGTTCGCCGTGATCGGCGCGGTGCTGCTTGCGGGCGTTGCCGCCGATGAACTCGTGCGGCGGTGGCATGCGGCACGGCTCGAACGGCGAGGCGCGGGATGAGCCTGTCGGCAGCCGCCGCTCCCGAGCTCCTCACGCAGGCCTGGCCGCTGCCCGCTGCGCCACGCCCCATCACGATCATCGGCGCGGGCTCGATCGTCGCCGATGCCCACCTCCCGGCGTACCGGGCACTCGGGTTCGCGGTCGAGGCGATCATCGATCCGGAGCTCCAACGCGCCGGGCGGCTCGCCGAACGCTGGGGAGTCCCGCAGGCCTCGTCCACGCTCGAGCCGGGGACGTGGCATGCCGACACGATCTTCGACGTCGCCGTCCCGCCGCAGGCGCTCGACCAGGTCCTCGCCTCGCTGCCCCGCGGCGCAGCGGTGCTGGTGCAGAAGCCCCTGGGCCTCGACCTGGCCCACGCCACGCGGTTGCGCGATCTCGCCCACGCACGCGGCCTGGTCGCGGCCATGAACTTCCAGCTCCGCTTCGCGCCATCGATGCTCGCTCTGGCGCAGCTGGTCCGCAGCGGCGCACTCGGCGAACTCGTCGACCTCGAGGTGCGCGTCGCCTGCTCGATGCCCTGGGCGCAGTGGCCCTTCCTGCGCGGGCTCGAGCGCATCGAGTTCACCCAGCACTCGATCCACTACCTCGACCTGCTGCGCTCGCTGGCGGGTGAACCGCGCCGGGTCTGGGCACGCGCCGTCACGCATCCCGGTGCCGACGGCCTCGCCGCCACGCGCTCGAGCGCCATCCTCGACTTCGGGGACCATCTGCGCTGCACGCTCTCGATGAACCACCACCACACGCACGGGCCACGCCACGAAGCCAGCGAGCTCCGCGTCGAGGGCACCCGCGGTGCCGCGGTCGTCCGCATGGGCGTGAACCTCGACTATCCCGTCGGCCGACCCGACTCGCTCGAGGTTGCGCTCGATGGACGGCCATGGCGCGATGTCCCGCTCCTGGGCTCATGGTTTCCCGAGGCATTCCGCGGACCGATGTGCAACCTGCAGCGGTTCGTCGCCGGCGAGGACGATGCCCTGGTCAGCCCCCTCGCCGACGCCTGGCGCACGATGCAGCTCGTCGAGGCGCTCTATGCGTCGAGTGATCATGGCGGCACGCCCCTGCCCGCGGATCTCGGGG
>JBEGNG010000140.1:0-5164 GCA_041182645.1 Planctomycetota bacterium | reverse complement strand
CTGTCGAAGTTGGCGAACACGCTGTACTGCGAGTTGCCGGCAGCGGTGACGATCTTCTCAGCGGTGAAACCGGTGAAACCGGCCGAAGCGGCAGAAGCGACGGCCACGGCAGCGCACGACGAAACAAAGAAAGCGTTCATCCTTTTCCCTTCCTGTATGTGTTGAATCACGAATTCGGACAGTCTGGTGGGCTTACTCATCCCCACAGACATCCCGACCATCAGATCCATACGCGTGGCTGCAAGCCGCCGTTGCAGAGAATCCGGCGAGCGGATCAAAAGTCCGCCACGCGGGCCGTGAACCAGTCGGATAACCGTGATCAACAGGCGGAGCAGGGGGCGCCCCGGGCGGCAGATCGAGCTTGGGCTTCGTTCAAGGGGCCGGATCCCCAAAAACAGCAAGGTGGCCGCCCTTTCGGGCGGCCACCAGCTAGGCAGGAAGAAACGCGTCGCGGATCAGCGACGGCGGCGGCCAGCCATGCCAGCCAGGCCGAGGAGGGCGAGGGCGCCCGGAGCCGGGACCGAGCCGATGGTGAAGGTGCCTTCACCGAAGAGCGCGGTGGTGGTGCCGGCGAGCTTGAACGAGTTCTTGACGTAGAACGTCGCGAACAGGTCAGCGTCGTTGCCGTTGCGGACGATCTGCATGAGGAGCATGCGGTAGCCGCTCGCGCCGCCGGCGGCGATCACGTTGGCGGTGCCGGGGGTGGCATCGAACCAGCCAGCGCCGTTCGGGATCGAGTTGCCGTTGGAGGGGTTGAAGCCGGGGTCGAGCGAGGCATCGTTGCCCGCCGAGGTGCCCGAGCCCGAAGCGGTGACCCACGAATCATTGTCGCGGGCGGTGGTGCCGAGCAGGTTGACGCTCGCGCTCCACGACTGCGACGGGTTGCCGTCGAGGTCTTCAGCCGCGTCCTGGTGACGGGCGTTCATCGAGCCCGACTGGGTCGCGAAGTTGAAGGCGTTCAGGAACACCAGGTTGGCGGTATCCCAGTTGCCGTAGACCTTGTACTGGATGTTGCCAGCAGCGGTCACGACGCGATCAACGGTGTAGCCAGTGAAACCGGCCGAGGCGACCGAGGCAACGGCCGCAGCGAGCGAGGCGCCCGCGAGGAGGGACTTCATATCTTTCTTCCTTTCGAAACCTAGGGAAAAGGGGGGAGGGAGGGAACTGCCGTCAGCGGGAACTGCTGGCGACACCTCAAACCTAGACCACCCGGGTACCCGGTCAAGCAATCAGGTCGCGAATTGCAAAAAACAAACAGCCTGGTCCCTTTTCCACTTCGCTCGGACCAGAGCCAAAGACCTTGATTGACTGACGATACGCGCGAAGCGCCTCGCCAGTTCCCGAACCTTACGAAGCCTCAAGCAGTCCGTCAAGCAGGAGTGCCTTCGAGCCCACGATTCTTGCGCTGACGACCGTTCCAAGCAGCTGCTCTGCAGCCTCAGGCGCCGGAACGGCCACAATGAGATCGCCCGGTGTACGACCAATAACTTGTCGAACCCTTGAACTGGTTGCGCGCTCGGCGACCTGCTGCCCATGCACCCGCAGCGCAACGGAGCCTTGGGTGGGGTCGGGCTGCACGGGGCGTTCGCGCACGTCGTCCACGAAAATCGGCACGGTCCGACCCACCCAGCGCTCGTGCACGCGGGCGCTGACCGTGTTCTGCAGCGCCAGCAGCGTGTTGTTGCGCGCGCGCTTGATCTCGTCCGGAACATCGTCGGCGAGCCGGTCGAAGGCCACGGTGCCGGGGCGCGGGCTGTACTTGAAGATGAAGTTGTTCTTGAAGGGCACGCGGCGGATGAGCTCGCAGGTCTGCTCGAAGTCCTCGTCGGTTTCGCCGCAGAAGCCGACGATGATGTCCCCGCCGATGGTGCAGTCGGGCAGCGTCGTCGTGACCCGGTCCACGAACTCGAGGTACTCCGCGACGGTGTACCCCCGGTTCATGGCCTTGAGCATGCGGTCGCTCCCGCTCTGGGCCGGCGCGTGCAGGTACTGGCAGATGCGGGGGGAATCGCGCATGACCTGCAGGATGTCGTCGCCGAAGTCCCTCGGGTAGCTGGTGACGAAGCGAAGTCGCTGCAGTGCGGGCACTTCCTCGTGGATGCGCCGCAGCAGGTCGGCAAAGGTGGTCGTCCGGGCACCGGGCTCGAGCGGCTTGCGGAAGGCCGCCAAGCCTGGCCCGACCTGAGGGGCCTCCCGGCCATCCACGGTCACCGCCGTGCCGTGGGTGTACCGATAATGATTGACCGTCTGCCCCAGCAGCGTGATCTCGATCACCCCGGTCTCAACGAGGCGCTTGCACTCGTCCACGATGTGATCGGGTGGCCGGTGTACCTCGGCGCCGCGGGTATGGGGCACCACGCAGTAGGTGCAGAACTTGTTGCAGCCACGCGTGATGCGGACGTAGGCCGAACGGGACTTGGCATCCCCTGACACGGGCTCGAAGGCCCGGGACAGGTCGAGCATCTCGAGGTTGTCCTCGGCTGCCTGCAGCGTGGCGGAGCGACGGCTCTTGTTGCCGGCCAGGGCCACGCGCTCCGAGCGACCCGCGAGGTCCGCCTTCGCGGCATTGTCGATCAGCAGCGGCAGCCGATCGAGCTCGCCCGGCCCGCACATCAGGTCGACCTGGGGGTAGCGCCGGAAGAGGTCCACCCCGTCGCGCTCGGCCATGCAGCCGATGACACCCACGATCAGCTGTTCGCCCTGCTTCTTGCGGACGCCGGCGAGCCCGAGACGGCTGTAGACCTTCTGTTCTGCGTGCTCGCGGACGCTGCAGGTGTTGAAGAGCACGACCTCGGCCTCGTCGGGGCGATCCACGAAGCGGTGCCCGAGCGAGACGAGCTGCCCCCGAACGAGCTCGCTGTCCAGCTCGTTCATCTGGCAACCGAAGGTTTCGAGGTAGACGCGCATCGGGTGGGCGAGGATAGCGCGACCCGTTGCGGGAACTGCAGGAGAGCGAACCACCGAGCCGATATCTGGACGTGCTCCGCGCTGGCCACGGCATCGCCTTGCTCGCCCTGACCCTCCTGCTCATCGGGGTGGTCTTCGTCAACAGCGCAGAGGTCACGGTGGCACGGGACACCCGGACCACGCTCTCGGCCGTGCTGTTCGACCGGCACACCATCTTCGCCATCGCCTCCATGGGCTGCCTGCTCGTGGGCATGGTCCTGCCCGTCGAGCGGATCGCGTCCTGGTCGGGCTGGCGCTCGCCGCTGGTCTGGGCAACCGGGCTGAGCCTGCTGGGCCTGTTGGCCGTGCACGTGCCTGGGCTGGGCAAGGAAGTGAACGGTGCGAGCCGCTGGGTGAGCCTTGGACCGCTGACCTTCCAGCCGAGCGAACTGGCCAAGTGGCTGATGCCGATCGGCCTCGCCTGGTACATCGCGCGGACCGGTGAGCGGATGCAGCGGTTCGTGCCCGGCTTCCTCCTGCCCATGGCGGTGGTCGGCATCGTGGCGCTGGGCATCGCTGGCGAGGACCTCGGGACGGCCGTGCTGGTGACCGGGGTCGCCGTGATCATGCTGCTGGCCGGCGGCGCCAGGATCTGGAATGCGCTGGCGTTCCTTCCCGTGGGCGTGGCCGGGTTCGTGGCGCTGGTCTTCATCAGCCCGTACCGGCTCAAGCGCATCTTCTCGGTGCTCGATCCCTACAGCGATCCGCAGGGCTCCTGCTACCACATCATCCAGAGCATGGGCGCGATCTCGGGCGGTGGGGTCTCCGGCCGCGGGCTCGGCAACAGCGTGCAGAAGTTCGGCTACCTCCCGGAAGGCACGACCGACTTCATCTACTCGATCATCTGCGAGGAGATGGGCTTGCTCGGGGCAGTCGCCGTGCTGCTGCTCTACGTGGGCCTGGTCTGGTGCATCGTGCAGGTCGTCTCGAGCCGGGTTGCGACGGCTTCCGTCGCCGACGATGCGTCAGCCGGTGACGGCACCGCCGCGGCATCCGCGACGGGGTCCCGTCCCGCGCTGGATCCGATGAGCCGCGTGCTGGCGCTGGGCATCGGGGCGACCGTCGGACTGCAGGCCGTGATCAACGTGGTCGTCGTCACCGGCATGGCGCCGACCAAGGGCATCGCGCTGCCGCTCATCTCGCGCGGTGGCACCGGCTGGATGATGACGGCGCTCTGCCTGGGCATGGTGATCGCGATGGACCGCCGCGTGGCGCGTCTGGAGACGCAGGGCCTCGACGCCGCCGAGCCTGCTCGGCCCGGCGACGGGGCCCGGCTCGGTGAACCGTTCGACGGCGGCGGCAGCCTGCCGGAGCCAGCCGAACCATGAATGCCCTCGCCACGGGCGCTGGCGAGTCGTCCAGCCAGCCGCTCACCGTGGCGCCCAAGTGCGTGCTGCTCGCCGGCGGCGGTTCGGGAGGGCACATCAGCCCCGGCCTCGCCATTGCCGAGCGCATGAAGTCGATCGACCCGGGGTGCCGACCGGTCTTCGCGTGCAGCCGCAGGCCGATCGATGCGCAGATGCTCGATGAAGCAGGGGCCGAGCACGTGGCCATCGCCGCGGAGCCCATGTCGTTGCGGCCCCGCAAGCTGCTGCGCTGCATGCGCTCGTTCCTCGAGGGTCGCGCCGAGGTGCTGCGGATGATCGACCGCTTGCGGCCGTCGTGGGTCGTGTCGCTCGGCGGTTTCGTCACGGCGCCGGTGGTGCATGCCGCGCGCGCGCGTGGCGTTCCGGTGCTGCTCGTGAACCTCGATGCCACGCCGGGCCGCGCGAATCGCTGGGTCGCCCGCCGCGCACGCGAGGTCGTCAGTGCAATCCCGACGCCGACGCTGCCGGGCTTCGCCCGCGCGATCATCGGCATGCCGCTGCGGCGCCTGGCGCTGGCGCCGGCGGAGCAGGCAGCGTGCAGGGAGCAGCTGGGGTTGCTGCCCGGCGTCCGCACGCTGCTGGTGACCGGTGCCAGCCAGGGTGCGAACAGCCTCAACGACTTCATGCTGCTCCTGGCGCAGCGGCAGCCTGACGCATTCCGGGAGTGGCAGGTCCTGCACCTCTGCGGTCCCGGCGCCAGCGGGGGACCGGAGCGGTTCGAGGCCGGCTACAGGCGCGCCGGAGTCCACGCCGTGGTGCTCCCGTTCCTGCACCGCATGGGCCTGGCGTGGGGTGCCGCGGAACTGGCGCTGAGTCGCGCGGGTGCCAACAGCGTGGCCGAAGCCGAGGCG
>JBEGNG010000139.1:0-8059 GCA_041182645.1 Planctomycetota bacterium | reverse complement strand
CGATGATCAGCGTGCGCCCCAGCGCGTGCAGGGAGGCGAAGAGGGACATGATCTCCTGGCCCATGTGAGAGTCCAGGTTGCCCGTGGGTTCATCGGCGATGAGCAGGGCGGGATCGGTGACCAGCGCCGCGATGCGTTCAAGCTCGGCCGTCCGTGCCGCGCGCTCACGCGCCGCGGCGTCCTCGGCATCGATGCGGGCAACGAGAGCATCGAGCCGGTTCGTGAACGATGCGGCGGCCTCGGCACGGGCCGCCGGCAAGGATGCATCGGCCGCCATGGCATCGAGTGATGCCCGCGCCGTCGTCATGAGGGCCCGCGCGTCACCACCCGACCCGAGCGCGGCCTCGGCAGCGGCAACCTGTGCCTCGATCGCCGTCACGCGTTCGGCGAGGGCCGCCCGCCGCGCCTCCTCGCGCGCGACGCCCGCACGCGCCGCCTCGGCAAGCCACGCCTCGACCTGCCGGCGGTGTGCATCGCTCGACTCGCCGTCGAGCATGCGACGCACGGATTCGACGGGAGCATCCGGCGCCGTCGGCGAGCCTGCCGCGACCAAGGCGGCGCGGGCTTGGTCCTCGAGCGCGCGCCGGGCATCCATGCGTTCGCGCAAGCGGGCACCCGCGGCGAGCATCGGTGCGCGTGCGGCCAGGCCGCGCGACGCCGCGGTGTCGATGAGTGCCAGCGCATCGCTGAACTCCGCACGCCCGAAGCCGGCCGCGGTCGCTGCATCCACCTGCGCCGCGAGCGACTCGGCCTGGGCGTCGAGCTGCCGTTCCCGCACGAGCCAGGACACGCCCAGCCCGACGACGAGCAATCCGGCGGCGATCTTCGCCGCGCCCCACGCCAGGCGGCCCCGACGCCACCGTCCCTGCACGCGCGCACGCGCGTGGAGCGCCGCATCGATGGCGGCATCGACGACCGGAGCGTGGGCGGCCAGTGCAGCATCGACCTCTGCCTGCGGGGCCAGCGGATTCCCGATGAGCGCCAGCAACGCTGCGTGCGTGGCGGCGTGACGATCGCCGTCGGCGTGCATCGCGATGGCTGCCGCGAGGGCATCGGCCTGCCCGGGGCCACCTCCGGCCCACGCCCATGCGGAGGCGTCATCCGCCAGCGTCGATGCCGCACGCCACTCATCCAGCAGCACGCGTGCGAGCGCACCGTGATCCAGCACGCGCACCGCGTCGAGCCACCGCATGAGGTCCGACGCGAGCGCACGGCTGGCTGCACCGCCGAACGCGTTCAACTCGGACGCCAACGACCAACAGGGCGCGATGCGCCCGGCCGCACGGTGCCGGTCGAAGGCCACGCGCGCCGCGCGTGCGAGCGCCGCATCGATGGCGTCACGGAGTTCGGGCCCCGTCGCCCGGCGCAGGTGCCAACCCAGTCCGGGCTCGATCCCGTCCGCATCGTCGGTACCGGTCCATCCCGAGGGCTCGTCCAACGGTCCGAGCGCCCGCTGGATGGCATCGAGTTCATCCTGCGACAGGGGCACGAGTTCGTGCCCACCGTCCACGCCGGCGCCGGCATGATCGGCAAGCCACGGTGCAGCCAGTGCGCTCAGGGCGGCATCACCGCCCAGCGCGTCGATGCACGCCGCCAACCGGCCGCGGGTACCCGTCCCACGGACGCGGCCCGGACGCGCGCGGCGGATGCAGTCGAGTGCCAGCGTGACTTGATGATGCAGGCTCTCGTGCAGGGCCGCATCCACGACGCCGCCCTGCCGCACGACGTGCCATGCCTGCACGGCCACGGCCGCATGGAGCGATGGATGCTCGTGGTTCATGGACCGGTGGCCTCGACGCGCACGAGCGCGAAGCCCTGCCCGCCGCGCGGTGCGATCTCCGCGACGGCCCCGGGCCAGCGGGCGCGGAGGGCATCACCGCGCGCCACCCCACCCCGTGCGGCCTCGAGCTCATCGGCGGCGGCGAGGACATCGCGCGCGATCTGATCCTTCAGGTCATCCATGCCCTGGGCCCGGAACGCGACGATCTTCTCGGCGATGAGTGGATGACGCGCGAGGTAGCCCTCGTACGCATCGCGCCCCTTCGGCGTGCCGATGCCCTTGCGGGGCTTCCCGGGCTGCGCCCGCACGAGCGCATCGTGCTCGGCCACCAGGCCCATCAGCTCGGATGCCGCGGTCGCCTCCGTGAGCCTGCGGCGCGCGGCATCCTGGTCGAGCGCCGCATCGGGCACGAAGGAGAACGACACGCGATCACCGCGCGTGGCAAGCGCCACCACGAGCATGCCGCGCGTGCCGAGTTCGTCGGCGACGCCCACCTCTGCCGAGCGACCCGGCTCGACGGTCACGGGGCCGTCCTGCGTCTGCACCATGATCGCCCCGGGCCACGGCAGCCGCAGCGTGCTGCGCACGTCGATGGGCTTGGGGACAAGCGCCTTGCGCTGCACCTGCAGCGTCACGACGCGCGGATCGATCCGCACGGGTGCCTGCCCTCCATCGATGCGGATGGTGGCGGCCGTCACCGCATCGAGGATGCCCTCGACCCCGTCGGCCGCCAAGGCGGGCAGCTGCAGCGCGTCCCAGGTCCACACCACGCCGCCGTCGGCCAGGTCGAGCGTGGCCAGCGGCTTCCCTCCGGCTCGCTGCACGATCGCGTTGCCCGACCATGCAAGGTCGGTGATCGCGCCCGTCGGCCACTGCAGCTCGATCGACGATCCTGCCGCGTCGCCCAGGCGCTGCGCGCCGCTCGCCGGTTGCGGCCGCTTGAGCACCGAGTCGCGGGCCCCTGCCCCAGCCACAGGCTGCGTGGGCGATGCATCCGGGGAGGATCCATCCACTGCCGGTGGCTCGACGACCTGCGGTGCAGGCGCCGCGCTGCGTTCGCGTTCGGCGGTGCGCGCCTCGAACTCGGCAAGCGCCTCCCTGCTGCGTTCGGCGGCGGCCTCGAGCTCCGAGATCCTTGCCTCGAGGTCCCGCTTCTCGCTGGTTGCGGCTGCGGCTGCCTGCTCGAGTTCGATGATGCGGCCGCGCATCGCGTCGCGCTCGCCGTCCACGGGCGTGATCTCCGCCAGCGGCGCGGCGGTGGGCGCCGCAGGCTCCTGGCGCATGAGCCTGATCGTGACGATCGCCGCCCAAGCGGTCACGGCGAGCGCGACGGCCCAGGGCAGCCATGGCACCGGACCGAAACCACGACGGGTCGACGATGCACCGGACGGGGACTGATCCACGGAATCTCCTCCCACGTCCAGCGCGGGCATGCTCGCTTGGCGCTTGCTCGGGTCGATGCGCGTCGCCGGCTTCGTGTCGAGCATCGGGACGACGCGCTTGCCACGCCGCTCGGGTTCGAGGTCCACCGGCGTCACGGGCGCAGGCGCCGCAGGCTGCGCAGCCGATGCCGCACGGCCGGTCCGTGCGACGGCGACGAGCCCGCCGGCACGGTCGAGCAGGCCCGGAGCGGCGAGGTCGATCACCAGACCGTCACCATGGCGGGACGCCTGCGCAGCATCGGATCCCGCGAGGCAGAACCGCACCGTGCACTCGGCACCGGGCATGGGCTGCGTGAAGTGCGTGCTGAAGGTGACCTTCCATCGTTCGCGCGTGGGCACGATCGAGAGCACCTCGTCGAGCAGGGCGAGCACCGGCACGGATCGCCGATGGATGATCCAGACGGGCTTCGGCGATGGGGCAAGTGCGGCCTCCGCGACCACCCCTGCCCAGCCGGCATCGCCGGCCACCGTCTTCCAGTTCGCGCACACGTGCACGGGCTGCGCGGGACCCTCGGGCAGCCACGCCTCTCCCTCGAGGTACGCGGTGATGCCGTCCCAGGCAGTGCGGAAGACCGGCTGCTGCGCGAGCCACGACGGCCCCGCGAGGCCGAGCTCCTCGCCATGCAGCACGAGGTGGTGTGCGATCCGGTTGGGCCGGCCCGCATGGTCGGTGCCTGCATCCGCGACGCGGCTCACGACGTGCCGCCGCATGCCGTTCATGTCGACCAGCACATGGCTCAGGGACACGATCGGTGCCTGTCCGTCGTGTGCCGGCGCGTAGCCGCTCAGGGCCTCGAGCCGCTGCATCAGGAGCGGCGGCATCGAGTTCGTCATGAGCACGATGCAGGGCCCGCTCGAGCCTGGCTTCAGTCCCTTCGGTGCGGAGGTGAAGAGCAGTTCCTGTGCCATGGCCTCACCGTAGTGCCCGCACCATCACCTGGTTCACGATGTCCTCGAGCATCTCCTGCCGGCCGCTGGCCGGCTGCGGCGCCGGTGCCTCGTGCGCGAGCCGGTGCAGGTCGGCGAGCGTCACGCCGCCGGACAGGATGCGGCGGCCGAGCTCACCGTTCCAGCTCGCGTAGCGGTCGCGCACGAAGGCCGCGAGCCGGCCGTCGGCTCGGATCGCCGCGGCGACCTTCAGGCCGGCGGCGAAGGCGTCCATCCCGGCGAGGTGTGCGATGACGAGGTCGGACGGGGTGAAGCTCTCGCGGCGGCGCTTGGCGTCGAAGTTGAGCCCGCCGGTCGTGAAGCCGCCCATGTCGAGCACCGCGAGCATCACCTGCGTCGTGAGCGCGATGTCGGTGGGGAACCGGTCGGTGTCCCAGCCCAGGCCGGGCGTGCCCATGTTCGCGTCGATCGAACCGAGGGCTCCCGCGGCGATCGCAGCGCGCAGCTCGTGTTCCATCGAGTGCCCCGCGAGGGTGGCGTGGTTGGTCTCGATGTTCAGCGCGATCTCGCCCATGAGCCCGAACTCGCGCAGGAAGTTGAGCGTCGCCTCGACGTCGCTGTCGTACTGGTGCGTGGACGGCTCGTGCGGCTTGGGTTCGATGTAGAGCCGGCCGGTGAAGCCGATCGACTTCGCATGCCCGACCGCGAGGTGCAGGAACGCCGCGAGCTGCTCGCGCTCGCGACGGAGGTCGGTGTTGAGCAGCGTGGTGTAGCCCTCGCGGCCGCCCCAGAAGACGTAGCCCTGCCCCCCCAGGCGCATCGTCGCCTCCATCGCGACCCGGACCTGCGCGGCGGCGTGCGCGAACACGTGCACGTCGGGACTCGTCGAGGCACCGTGCATGTAGCGCGGATGGCTGAAGAGGCACGCGGTGCCCCAGAGCAGCCGGGCTCCCGTCGCACGCTGCATCGACTCGAGGCGGTCGACCACCGCATGCAGGTCGCGCTCGGACCGCATGCAGGTCGCGCTCGGTCGCGGCGAGCGTGTCGCGCTCGGGTGCGACGTCACGGTCGTGGAAGCACCAGAAGCCGATGCCGGTCTTCGTGAGGAACTCGCCGAACGCGTCGACGCGTCGCAGCGCGTTGTCGAGCGAGTCGCCGCCGTCGTCCCACGGCATCTGCGCCGTGGGCGCGCCGAAGGGATCGGAGAGCCCGTTGCGCATGGTGTGCCAGTAGCAGCTGGCGAAGCGCAGGTGATCGCGCATCGGGCGCCCCTCGACCATCGCCCCGGCGTCGTACTGGCGCAGCGCGAAGGGTTCGTTGCAGTCCGGCCCCTTGAAGGTCGCCGCAGGAACACCCGTGAAGAAGTCAGCCATGCGCGCAGTGTCGCAGGAAGCACGGCTCCGTGCAGGACGGCTGCGCCGCGACGGGTTCCCCTGCCGCGCGCTTGGCGCCCCATGCCGAGACCACGGCGACCGTGCAGACCAGCACCACGACGGTGACCTTGGTGACCGCTGCCGTGCGGCTCGACGACGCGGTCCCGACCAGCGGCACCGTGAGGATGGGCGCGATCGGGGCGAGTGCGACGACCCACCACCAATGGGCCGGGAAGGTTGCATAGTCGTACGACTGCCCTGCGGCCGCGCTCCCTGCCAGGAGCGCCGCGACCAGCGTGGCGCAGCCGACGCCGGGCGTGAGCCTTCGGTTGCCGACGCAGAGGAAGGCCATCAGCACGAGCACCGTCGCCGCTGCCGCGAGCGCGAGCGCGAGCTTCGCGAACCCGCTGGCCATGCAGAGCGACGCCATCGCGCCCACGGCGACCGCACCGATCACCGAGCTCGTCGCAGGTGCCGCCCCCATCGACGGGCAGAGCACGAACGCCACCGGGATCGCGGCGAGCGCGGCGAGCGCGCGGTCACCCGTGGTCCACGCCGGGAAACGCATGAAGAAGACGAGCAGGCCGGCGACGAGCGCCATGAACGGCGCCGACACGCAGCCGAACACGCCATCCATCGGACGCTCGTGCGAACCGCGGACGAGCGCGACGAGCGCGAACCCACCGATGATGAACGGCACCGTGTGCCACTGGGACCAGGGCGCGGTCGTGCCCTCCTGCAGCCACACCGAGAGCGCGAACGCGCCGCCGAGGGCGAGCGCCGCCGTGCCCGGCACCACGCGCCGATGGGCATGCACGTTCGGACCCACGGCGATCCACGGCGTGCGCGGGAGCAAGACGAGGATGGCGCCCACCAGCGCGGGAACGGCGACCGCCAGGAGAAGCACCGTCAGCATGGGGTGCACGCCCCGGGAGAACCCGATGCCGGCGGGATCACTTCGTGCCGCCTGCGGCTTCCGCCTTGGCCTCGACGCCTTCGATGGCGACGGTGATGCGCACCTCGTCGCCGAGCATGCCCTTCTCGACGCCCCAGTTCATCCCGAACTCGCTGCGCTTGATCGTGAAGGTCGTCTCGAAGCCGGCGCGGGAACCCCGGCCCATGTCGGCTGCGCCCGTGAACTCGACCGGCACGGTGACCTGCTTGGTGACGCCGTGGATTGACCATGTAGATCCCCTTGTCGCCCATCGAGCAGCCGGTCGACTTGAACGTCATGCTGGCGCACGACGGCTCCTTGGCGTTGAAGAAGTCGGGACTCAGGAGGTGCTTGTCGAGATCCTTGTTGCCGCTGTCCACGCTCTCGGTGCGGATCGTCACATCCATTCGAATTTCAACACCTCGATCAAACGTGACCGTGCCGCTGAGGTCGTTGAAGCGCCCCCAGAAGCGACCGGCACCGAGGTGCTGGACGCGGAAGAGCGCCGACGAGTGGACGTCGTCGATCGTGTAGGCCACGCCCTCCGGCGGCGGCTCGACGGCGGCGGTGACGGCGAAGGAAGCGAGTGCAAGGGCGATGGCGGCGAGGATCGAGCGAAGCAGCATGGTGATCTCCTGGGGCTACGTGAGAACGTGCACCGTATCCGTTGGCCAGTCCTGCGGATGGAACGGCCTGGCCGCGTTCCATCGACCCGCAGCGCTCCTGCCCTTGACGAGGCGAACCCAGCAGCCGCACGGGGCGACAGCTGGGTTCGCGTAGGTCCTGCCTCAACGACCCTTAGAACGTCTTATAACCCGTCGTTGCTGTAGTTCATTGCCTGAAGGAGGCCATCGAACTGTGCATTGGAGTAGAACTGAATCACGAGCCGTCCTGTGTTGGGCTTCCGACCCATCTGGATCGTCACCTTCGTTCCCAGGTGGTCAGTCAACTGTCGCTCAAGATCGGCGACATGCGCGCTTACATTCCGAGTGGCCGGCAGACGAGTGTTCCCCGTGGAACGTTCACGCGTCCGCTTGGCCTCCTGCTCGAGCTTCCGAACGGGCCATCCCTCCTTGACGCAAGCCTCCGCCAGGCGCGATCGCTCTGGGATGGAGTCGACGCTGAGGAGGCACTTTGCGTGACCAGCCGAGAGGGTTCCGGAACGTACCAAGGCGGCCGACTTTGCATCTAAGTTGTTGAGCGACAATAGGTTAGTGACTGTCGCCCGCTGACTGTCGCCCGCTTGAGGCCAAGTCGATCGGCGAGCTCCTCGTGTGTCAGTTGGAACTCCGAAACGAGCCGCTGCATCGCCGTGGCGCGCTCCATGGCGTTCAGGTCTTCGCGCTGCAGATTCTCGATGAGGGCCCATTCAGCGGCCACTTGGTCGTCGACCTCGTGGACCACGACCGGCGCCTGGGCCCGCTTGAGCAACGTGAGCGCCCGGAGGCGCCGTTCGCCAGCAATCAGCTCGAATCCCTTCCCTTTGGCACGGACAACCAGGGGCTGCATGAGGCCAGCCGACTCAATCGACTGGGCTAGCTCCCTGATTTGTTCCTCGTGGAACATCTCGCGCGGCTGCCAAGGGTTTCGGACGATCGAGGAGATCGGAACGACGCGGTACACCGCTCCCTGGTCTTCCGAA
>JBEGNG010000138.1:0-8080 GCA_041182645.1 Planctomycetota bacterium | reverse complement strand
CGCCATCCCAGAGGTTGAGGACGGTCCAGTTTGCCCAGCCGACCATGAGGGCGGTGATCGATCCGACGATGACGGCGAGGATGCTGCGGCACATGGCGGAGACTCCGTTGGGGTGTGGCGCGACTGCGGCGCGGTTCCGTTGTGTCGGCTCGCCGCCCACCGGAACTGCGAAATCGCCCGGATCGGCACCGAAGTTCCGGCGGCTCGAGGCCGGGCGGCGTGGCGGGCGGCGATCATGGCGAATCGAACCATGACTCACGACCGCACATCCGTACCATCCATCCCATGCTTCCGGAGGATGCCATGAGCCGCATCACGACCGACCCGTCCGTCATGGGCGGCAAACCCTGCATCCGCGGTCTTCGCATCACCGTCGCGTGCATCGTCCGGCTGCTGGCCAATGGGGCGTCGATCGACGACGTGCTCGGCGAGTACCCGGAACTCCAGGAACCCGACATCCGGGCCGCCCTCGCATGGGCGGCGTGGCGGATGGACTCGGATCCACCGGGGTCACACCAGGCATCGGCATGAGTCACCCGACTCAACGCCTGCTGCTCGACATGAACCTCTCACATCGTTGGATCCCTTGGCTGGCACGGCACGGCCTCGAAGCCATCCACTGGAGGTCGATCGGGCCACCGAACGCGTCGGACCACGACGTCTTGGCGTGGGCGGCGTCGAATCACCGTCTCCTCGTCACCTGCGACCTGGACTTCGGTCAGCTCATCCTGCGCGCCGCATCGTGCCGGTGCGCGGCGATCCTGCTGCGACTCCGCGATGTATCGCCGGAGCAGGCAGGGCCACTCTTGATCGCTGCCGTCGTACAGCACCGCGAAGCGATGCGTGCCGGCGGCATCGTGATCGTCGAGGCAAGCGGCTCGCGATGCCGCGTGCCCTCACGCTGATGACCACTTGCAACCTCGTCCGAGACCGGAACGAGGGGCCGCTCCCTCACCCGTTCCAGTGCTGCAGCGCGGGGCCCTTGTACTCGGCCAGCGGGCGGATGATGCGGTTGTTCGCGTGCTGCTCCATGATGTGGGCGCACCAGCCGGTGATGCGCGCCGCCACGAGAAGTAGGTCATGCCGCACGGGAAGTCCACGTTGGGGTGGATCACCTTGTCGCGCAGCATGATCGCCTGCACCTGGTCGCCCATGTCGAACCACTTCTTCGCGGTCGGCCCGAGCTGCTCGGCAAGCTTCAGGCCCCACGAGCGCAGGATGCCCGCGCGGTGGTCGCCGTTCTTGTAGACGCGGTGGCCGAACCCCATGAGCTTGCGCTTCTCGGCGAAGGCGCGCTGCATCCAGGCGTCGACCGTCATCGCACCGCCCGCGCAGTCGCGGTCGATGTCCTTGAGCATCTCCATGGCCATCTCGTTGGCGCCACCGTGCAGCGGACCCTTGAGCGCGCCGATGCCGCCGCAGACCGCGCTGTGCATGTCGCTCTCGGTGCTCGCGATGCAGCGGCAGGTGAAGGTGCTGGCGTTGAAGTCGTGCTCGGCGTAGAGCACGAGGCTCACATCCATGATGCGCGCCTCGAGCTCGCTGGGCTTGCGGCCGCTCATGCACCACATGAGGTTCGCAGCGTGGCCGAGCGTGGGATCGGGGTCGACCGGGGGCTTGCCGTCGAGCGTGCGCTGGCAGATGCCGATGAGCGTAGGGATCTGCGCGAGCAAACGCTTGGACTTGCGCAGTTCGGCCGCCGGCGAGTTGTCCTCGCACTCGGGGTCATGGTGCGACAGCATGCTGACGCCGGAGCGCAGGATGCTCATCGGGTGCGCGCCCGGGGTCTCCTTGGCGATGCGCACGATCGCATCGCGCACGCTGGCGGGCACCTGCCGCATGCCGACGACTTCCTTGCGGAAGGCGTCGAGTTCGGCGGCGGTCGGCTTGTGGCCCACGAGCAGCAGGAACGCGACCTCCTCGAAGCTGGCGTGCTCGGCCAGGTCGGCGATCTCGTAGCCGCGGTAGATGAGCTGGGTCTGCGTCACGGCGCAGATCGAGGTGTCTCCGACGGTCTGGCCGGCGAGGCCGCGGGTGTCGACGGGCTTGGCGGGTGCGGTGGTGCTCATGGGTGCTCCTTCGTGTTTTGGATCGCTGATGGTAGCGCGGCCGGGACCGTGCGGAACCTCGTATCGTCCCGCCATGAGCACGATCCACGCCGCGTTCCTGGCCCTCATCGCCCTTGCCTGCACCGGCTGCGTGGCCTCGGGACCGCAACCCTCCAAGGCGATCGTGGTGGCCGACCTGCTCACCGGCGACTTCTCGAGCGCCGAACAGGCCAGGCTGGATCCGGAGTTCAGGAACGTGGTGCTGCACGCGCGCAGGATCTGGGCCGGCCCGAGCCACCCGTCGGGAACGGGCGACGCCGTGTGGCTCTACGTCGAGCAAGCCATGGCCGAAGCCCAGGACAAGCCGTATCGCCAGCGCGTCTACCGCATCGTGGAGCTGGGCGGCGTCCGTGCAGGCACGGTGCGCAGCGAGGTCTTCGAGCTCAGGTCACCCGAGCGCTTCGTGAACTGCTGGAAGGATGCCTGCGCGGCGATCGAGGCGATCGGCCCCGATGAACTCATCGCGCGTGAAGGATGCGCCATCGAACTCCGCCACCGGAGGATGGACCGGCAGCACCAACGCCCAGGACTGCGTGAGCACGCTGCGCGGCGCGAGCTGGGCGTCGAGCGAGGTCGTCCTGCTGCCGGGAGTGCTCGAGACCTGGGACCGCGGCTTCGATGCGGCGGGCCAGCAGGTCTGGGGCGCGGTGAAGGGGCCGTACCGGTTCGTGCGGCTCGACCGGGTGCCGTGAGCGCGCTCGACGGCATCCCGCCTTCGCGCTGGTGCCGGGGGCGCGTAGCCTGTCGTCATGACCGGTGACGATCGCACAGTGGTTGGCGGGAATCATGGACCCCAGGATGACGGGAGCGGCTCGCCAGCTCCTTCTGCGCGCAGCGCGGGCTCGCGGGCCATCGACTCCGCGCCGGCGGGAGCGTCCGTGGCTGCGGGAAGCCTCGAGCAGGCGGGTGACCAGGTGGGTCCCTACAAGCTGCTCTCGGTCATCGGCGAGGGCGGCTTCGGCACGGTCTGGCTGGCCGAGCGGCGCGAACCCTTCGTACAGCGGGTGGCGCTGAAGCTCATCAAGCCGGGCATGGATTCGAAGGCCGTGCTCGGCCGCTTCGAGCAGGAGCGACAGGCGCTCGCCGTCATGAACCACCCGGGCATCGCGCGCGTGCTCGACGGCGGGCTGACGCCCGCGGGTCGACCCTACTTCGCGATGGAGTACGTGAAGGGCGAGCCGGTCACGGACTTCTGCGACCGGCTCAAGCTGGGCATCGAGGACCGGCTGCGCGTCTTCGAGCAGGCCTGCGAGGCCATCCAGCACGCCCACCTCAAGGGCATCGTGCACCGCGACATCAAGCCCGGCAACATCCTGGCCTTCGCGGTCGAGGGCGAGGGGCCGCGGCTGAAGGTCATCGACTTCGGCGTGGCCAAGGCCATGAGCCATGCGATGACCGCGCACACCGTCTTCACCGAGACGGGACAGATGATCGGCACGCCGGAGTACATGAGCCCGGAGCAGGCCGATCCGAGCGCCAGCGACATCGACACGCGCAGCGACATCTATTCGCTCGGCGTGCTGCTCTACGAGCTGCTGACGGGAGCCCTGCCCTTCGAGCCCAGCGAGCTGCGGAGCAAGGCGTACCGCGAGATCCAGCGGATCCTGCAGGAGGACGACCCGCCGAGCCCCAGCGCGCGGCTCTCGACGATCGTGACCAAGGACCGTGACCGTGCGAGCCGCATCGATCGCGTGCGCGGCGGGATGGGAACGGGAGCGCTGGCGCAGCGCCTGCGCGGCGAGCTCGAGTGGATCCCGCTCAAGGCCATGCGCAAGGAGCCGCAGCACCGCTACCAGAGCGCGATGACGCTGGCCGAGGACGTACGCAACTACCTCGAGGGCCGACCGCTGGTCGCCGCGCCCGAGTCGCGCTCGTACCGCCTGCGCAAGCTCGTGCGCCGAAACCGTGCGCTGGCCGTCGGCACCGCCGCCGTGGCGGCCTCCCTCGTCGTCGGCCTCGGACTCGCCACCTGGCAATGGCGCGAGGCAGTGGCCGCTCGGGATGCGGCAGTGGCCAGCGAGGCCGCGGCGATCGAGGCCCGAGATGCGGAACAACGTCGTGCGGATGAACTCAGGCAGGTCAGCGACTTCCAGGCATCGATGCTCCGGGGCATCGACACGAATGGCGCGGGCGCCGCACTCATGCGCGACCTTCGGAGCCGCTTCGCTGCAGCCGCCATGAAGGCGGGCGTGTCCGAACCGCAGCGGGCGTCCGATGCCGCCGCGCTCACGCGGCTCTTGGGGCGCGTCAATGCCACCGATGCCGCAGCGCACATCATCGACCAGACCATCCTCGAGCCCGCGATCGAGGCGATCGAACGGCGATTCAAGGACCAACCTGCGGTGGATGCGCAGCTGAAGCAGGCCTTGGCCGATGTCTACCGACAGATCGGGCTGCCCTCCAAGGCGCGCCCCCTGCAGGAATGGGCGCTGGCCACACGGAGCCGCGTGCTCGGCGGCGATCACCCGGACACCATGGCGTCCATGGGCGGCATGGCCGGGGTGCTGGTCGACCTCGGCGACCTGGCGGGCGCCGAAGTGCTCTACCGCGATTCCTTGGGGACCGCACGCCGGGCGCTGGGCAACACCGACCCGGTGACCATCAAGACCGTGGGCAATCTCGCATTCCTGCTCAGGCTCCGGGGCCAGTTCGTCGAAGCCGAGGCGCTGTGCCGCGAAGCACTCGAGGGCCTCCGGACCACGCTCGGGCCGGATCATCCCGATGCCTTGATTTCATCGAACGAACTCGGCGCCCTGCTCGAGGCGCAAGGCAAGCTGGACGACGCGGAGGCCATCTACCGGGAGGTGCTCGCTGCGCGCCGCAGGGTGCTTGGCAACGATCATCGTGACACGCTGATTTCCCTCAACGGCCTGAGCGTGCTCCTCGCGTCCAAGGGCAAGCCCGAGGAGTCCCTTCCCCTGAGCTCCGAAGCGCTCGCCATCGGCCGCCGCATCCTCGGCGAGGAACACCCGGACACCCTGTCGTACATCAGCAACCTCGGCGTGCTGCTGCAGGAACTCAACCGATTCGCGGAAGCCGAGCCGCTGGCTCGCGAGGCGGTGGCCATCCGTACGCGCTGCCTCGGCGACGACCATCCGGACACCCTCGAATCCTTGGGTGCCCTCGCGTGGCTGCTGAGGCGCCAGGAGCGATTCGACGAGGCCGAGCCGTTGATGAGGGCCACGCTCGACGGTTCCCGTCGCGTGCTCGGAGGCGAACACCCCGACACCGTGCGTTGGATGCAGAACCTCGGCAACCTGCTGGAGGCACAGGGTCGCGTTGCGGAGGCCTTGGTCGTCATGCGCGAGGCGCTCGACGTTCGACGCCGCACGGATGGGGACGAGGCCCCGTCCACCATTGCGTATGCCTTCCGGGTGTCGAAGGTGCTGATGGGACAGCGCGAGTTCCAGGCGGCGGCCGACCTGCTCGGACCGTTCGAGGCCCCGGCCCGCAAGGTCTTCGCCGGTGCGAAGGCGCGCAACACGGCCAATCTCCTGATCCTGCTCTCCAAAGCTCGGCTCGGTGCATCCTCGGAGCCATCCCGCTGTGCGCAAGTGGAGCCTGCGCTGCGCGAGGCGTACTCCATCCTGACAGCCGGATCCGAGGGCCAGCCTGCAGACCAGGACACCCGAACGTGCATGCAGGCCATGGTCGACCTGTACACGGCGTGGGAGCAGAACGAGCCCGGCAAGGGCCACGCTGCACAGGCCCAGGAGTGGACCTCCAAGCTCGGCCAAGCGGCCGCGCCAACCGCACCCTGAACCAACGGGACCGCTGCGTCCTCAGCCCTTGGCCGGCACGAGCCGCGTCACGCGGCCCTGCGGCACCCACTCGGCCACGAGGATGCTGCCGTCGGCGAGCCAGATCGCATCGTGCGGGTGCACGAAGCGACCGGCCTGGAACTTCTCCGTCGGCTGGCCGCGCAGGTTCGTGGGGTGACCATCGCCGAGCGCGGCCACGGGCTTGAACGACTCGTCGTACAGGCACACCACGCTCTCGAGGTCGGGCACGAGCATCAGGTTGCCGCGGAACTTCATGTCGCACGGCATGCGGACGCCTTCGGTGTGGATCGCGACGGGCGCGCCGTCGAGCGACAGCACCTGGATGCGACGGTTGCCGCGGTCGGCGACCACGAGCATCGGTTCCTTGCCGCGCGGATCGATGCCCAGGCCGTGCGGGCAGTTGGTCTCGCCCTTGCCCGAGCCTGGCTTCGTGATGACCTTCTTCCACTGACCATCGGCGCCGAAGAGGTGGATGAAGCCCTTGCCGTAGCCATCGCCGACGAAGAGATCGCCGTTGGGATGGAAGGCCACGTTGGTCGGGCACCATTCCTCCGGAGCGCCATAGACGCCGCTCTGCATCGGGCAGGCGGCCATCCACACGACGGTGCCGTCGAGCGCGGTCTTGACGACGCAGCGCCGGCGCGTGTCGCAGTGGTAGAGGAACTCACCGGCGGCTTCCTTGCGCAGGTCGAGCCCGTGCGCGCCACCGGCGAAGTCCGTGCCCCAGCCACCGATCGGCGAACCGTCGGCGCCGTAGACGCAGACCGCGAGCGCCTTCTCGCTGCCGCCGCCGACGGTGTGGGCCAGGTAGATCCGGCCCGAAGCATCCTGCGCCACGCCATGCGTGTCGCCCCAGGCGGTTCCGGCGATCGGTGCGAGGAACGAGTGGTTCACCGCGTAGCGCTGCGAGCCCGAGCCGATGGTGGTGGCATCCTGGGCACGCGAATGCGCGGCGAGGAACGAGGGCGCCGCGACGCTGGCGGCCGTTGCGGCGAGGAACGATCGTCGGTCGATGGTCATGCGGGAAGGCTACCCGCGCGTGGCGCTCACTTGCCCGGGAAATCCCACTGCTTCCCGGGCTCGTAGCCCAGGAGCGCGTAGAGCTCCTTGCGGTGCTGCATCCGTGGCAGCATGGCTTCCATGGACCCGTGGGCCTTCAGGTGGGCAAGCCCATCCTCGACCGCCTTCATCGCCATGCGCATCACGCTCAGCGGGTAGATCACGATCGAATACCCCATGGCACCGAACTGCGCGGCGCTGATGTGGGCGGTCTTGCCGAACTCGGTCATGTTCGCGAGCGAGCGGCCGGGGGACTGCTTGGCGAAGGCCGCGAACTCGCCGGCATCGGCGAGGCCCTCTGGGAAGATCACGTCGGCACCGGCCTCGCGGTAGAGGTTCGCGCGGCGCACGGTGCCCTCGAGCCCTTCCATCGCGCGTGCATCGGTCCGCGCGATGATCACGAAGTCACCGCTGGTGCGGGCCCGCGCCATGGCGGCGATCTTGTCGGCCATGGCGTGCGGGGGCACGACCTCCTTGCCGTCCAAGTGGCCGCATCGCTTGGGAAAGACCTGGTCTTCCACGTGCAGTGCGGCCGCGCCGGCGCGCTCGTAGTCGACGATCGTGCGCACGGCGCACTCGACCTCGCCGTACCCGGTGTCGGCATCGGCGATCACGGGCAGGCGGCTCGCGTCGGCGATCTCGCGGATCGTGCGGCACATCTCGCTGAGCGTGATGAGGCCGATGTCGGGGTAGCCAGCCACGTTGGCCGTCGCACCGCCCGAGATGTAGCAGGCATCGAAGCCTGCCGCACGCTGCGCGCCACCAGCGCGTTGAACGCGCCGGGCGCGACCACCGTTCCCTTGGCCATCAGTTCACGCAGTCGTGCGCCGGGATGCATGGCGAGCAGTCTACGAGTCGTGTCACCCATGCGGCGGGTTCCGGCGCGCGGTCGCACGACGGGTCACCTGCCGATCGCCTCGAGGACCGGCTGCCACTCGCCCCGCGCGTCCTGCGTCCAGGTCACGCGGAGCTCGTTCGGCTTGAGGCCCTTCGTCTTCAGGTCCAGTGGCGGTGGCCCGTCATCCCAGTCGGCGGTGGCGCCCTTGGGCTTCTTGCGCTTCTTGGCCTTGCCCTTGGTTGCGGTCCAGGCAGCCCCCGTGGTCTGCGGATCGTCTGGGATCGACCACATCG